>JAJFMO010000180.1 GCA_020697475.1 Paenibacillaceae bacterium
TGTGTATGCGATGGTCACTTCCGGGAAAGACAGCGGCTCATACGGATTCGAGGAGCGAGCGATCTGGGAACATATTGCGGTGTATAGGGAGATTTTTCGGACGAAGTATCAGTCGGAAATCGAAATCATCATTAATGCTCGAGGCGGGTACACCGACAGCGAGGGGCTAATCGAACGAATCGTTCGGCACATCCAGGAGCAAGCTCCTGATCTGACAGTTAACGCCAATGAAGCGCCATCTGACAACACCTACTACAAAGGACTGCAATTTACGATCAAAACAACCATTCATGGACGAGAGCACCTCATTGGCGATGGCGGCTTTGTGGATTGGACCCAGCAGTTGCTCGAAAATAAAAAGGAACGTATGCTGATCAGTGCGATCGGACTCGACCGTCTGCTGATGCCCTAAGAAACGGGGAGCCTATAATCTGACGACGCAAATGTGCTAGCAAATAACAAATTGGAGGGTTGTGAAATGAAAAAGAAATCAATGTGGATCTTGTGTTTGCTGATGGTTGTATCATTACTTGCGGGATGCGGCGAAAAAGGCACACCGGCCGCAACCGGCAAAGAAGACGGTAACCCGGTAGCAATTGACGAAAAGCCGGTGACTCTGAAGCTCATGCAGTTCAGCACACCGCTGACGGACGAAGACTTTAAAATTCAAATCGCCGATCCGGTCAAGAAGAAGTATCCAAATATCACGGTGGAACTGATTCACGCGCCGAGCGGCTTCACACCGGAGAAAATGCTCGCTTCAGGCGATGTCCCGGACATCATGTTTACAGGATCAAGGCAAATCCCCAAATTCATCGACGTACAATTCCCGCTGGATATAACCCCGCTCGCCAAAAAGCTGAATGTCGATACCGGCGTTTTCGATCCGATGGCAATCGATTTCATCAAACAATACGGAAACAACGGAGCTTTGTTCGCCTTCCCGTTTTCGTTGGGCTGGTCCGCCTTGTACTATAACAAGGATATCTTCGACAAATTTGGCGTTCCTTACCCTGCCGACAGTATGACCTGGGATCAGGCAATCGAGCTCGGTCAGAAATTAGCCCGCACGGACGGAAGTGTCACATACACGCCGCTCAACGCCGGATCCTTCACGGATCTTGCCTCTCCTTTGCAAATTGTAACGGTGAATCCGGCCACATTAAAGGTCGATATCGACAACGACCGTTACCGCAAAGCAATGGAAGTTTTTAAGAAAATCACCGGACTTCCGGGCAACAAGAATTCGTTCGGCAACGGCCAGAACAAATTTTATAAAGATAAAACGATGGCCATGGAACCGGATTTCAACGGGCTCATGGATCTGATAATCGAATCCGTCAAGGGAGGCAACTCGCTGAACTGGGACGTGACGACGTATCCCGGTCTGGAAGGCGCGCCGAATCGCTCGAAAGAACAAATTATTCAGTTGTTCATGGTTTATTCGAAGACAAAATATCCGGATCAGGCGATGCAAGCATTAAATGCAATAACATCGGATGAAAACCAGTTAAATATCTCACGCAACGGAAAGCTGGCGGCGCTGAAGGATCCGAAATACAAACAAAATTTTGGCGCCGATGTGCCGGAATTGAAGGGAAAGCACCTGCAGAGCATCTTTAAAAGCACTCCCTCTCCGGCGCAAGTGATCTCTTTGTACGAGAATTCGGGACGTGATTCGTTGAATGCAGTTGCGAAACAGGTGGCTTCCGGACAAATGGACATCAACACTGCGCTGCGGACGGCACAGCAGGACGCTGAGAAGAAAGTGGCCGACGCGGCTGGCAAATGATTTTACAAGTCGGTTAGGGAGAGCCTTTGAGCGTCGTTATTACGGAGGTTGCCTCAAGCTTAGCAAGGGCAATCTCCTCTTTTCCTATTTCCCTTCAAGTAAATCCTGGCGAAGTGGAGTGAACGTATCGAGCAATGCGCCGTCTTCCAGCGCCTTTGTTCCGTGACGCGCCCCGCCTGGGATGAAGATCGTCTCCCCCGCCCGCAGCAAATGCTTCTCGCCATTGATAAAAAATTCGAAGCTTCCTTTCAGACAATAGCTGAGCTGTTCATGCGGGTGGCTGTGCTCGTAGCCTTCCGCACCCTGCTCGAAATGAACCTCCATCATCATCAGCCGTTCTCCCGGCGGAAAAATTTTACGTCGCACGCCAGGTTCAGCATTTTCCCATTCACCCAGTGTTTTCAAAATCAAGCGCCCCCTTCATCCTATTCGTCCATAGCCCTCAAGCAAAAACTTTGCTCGCGGGAAATGAAATTAATAAAAACGCCATGACCTTGATCATCGATAAAATAGCTCACATGATTGTGCTCTTCGCGTTTCAAGGGAACGAGCATTGTCGCGATCGTATGCTGTTCCGCTGCTTCGGTCCGCACAGACAGATGCCACTGCCGGGGCAGCCCCTTCCACTCCTCCGGATTGACACCGGGAAAGTCGTCATCCTGTGCCAGCGCAAGCTTCCCCGAAGAGCTGTAGATGAATTTGCCGTATAGGCCGGCCTTCGCACCATCGACAGTGAAATGTTGTCCTTCGAGGTGAAAAGGATACAGCGCATGCATCAGCCACTCGATCCGAGCGGGTTGCTCCAGCTCCACACGATCCAGAATAACAAAGTACGATTGATGTACAAAATAAATCTCCCTGACATACCTCTTTAAGTACGGGACGTTTTTCTTGTAAGCCAAAGTAGCATCCGAATGGACGACCCAGTGGGAATCCTCCCACCAAACCTGCTCCACCCTCCCTTTGGCCATGATGCTGTCCAGCTTGTTTTGTTCGGCGTATTGCCCTTTCCCGTCGATCAGCAGACTGTTCGTGGATTTCGTTTGCCTTCGCCACTGTTTGTGCATATCGGTGTTGAAGCCGATATAATAGCCGCTTTCGATGGCCAGCGGTTCTCCGAATGCATGAAGCAGAAAGCCGTTTTGGTCGCCATGGCTGTGACTCAACGAGCCGTAAGGGCTGCTCTTGGTCAGCAGCATCACATGCTCCTCGGGCGTTTCCGGACGATGGTGCATCGCTACCCATCCGATGTCCTTGAACCATTTGACCGGCGGGAGCTCAGTCGGAGCTGCTGCCTTCACTTCCGGAAAATCATGGCGATACAGCATTTCGTCGAACGTAAAATCCCACCAGCCGTTGTTGAAAAACTTCTTTTCCGCAGCGGTGTCCCACGCTTTGACCTGCTCATAATACCACTGATACATCCCATTGCCCGTCACACCTGCGAATTGCCTCATCAAGGCGCCCGTCTTCAAGCCGGGACGCTCGCCGAGATTGGACTGGTCGCCGAAGCTGGCCCGAGACGTATCAGGCGGGCAGCAGAATAGCGGGAAGTCTCCCGTTCGCTGGAAAAATGGCCGCCGATAAATGTCGATGCCGTTAAACTTTTTGATCAGATTCAGCGCTTCCGTCAAAAAGGCCATTCCCGTCGTCCAATACATCGGACCTTCCGCCCATCCTCCATCCTCTCCGCCCCAAGGGGAGAACAGGCAAAAATAATATTCGATCGTGTAATCGAGCCATTCCCGCGCTTCCGGCTTGTCCCCCCACATCGCGATACAGCAGGGCGTAAGCACAGAGGAAAGCGACCGCACTGCGTGGCTGTCGTAAGGCACCTGATGTATTTTCGAGCGTTCGATGACGTGCTCCGCCACTTGCCCGGTCCGTCTGTACAGCACGTCCAAGACCAGGCTGCGCTCCTCCTCGTTCAGTTGATCATACAACCAGTCATAGCCCCAGGCCACCGCGCCGGCTACCCGGAATGCCGCTTCGTCGTTGTAGTCTCTGGACGTCGGGCCGTTCACATCCCACTGAGCGACATGCAGCAGCCATTGTTTGGCGCGTCCGAGAATCGCCCGGTCCTGCAGCACGACACCGGCCACACTCAAATGCCTGATTGCGTACAGCGCCCCTTGGCAATCGTTGTACATCTGCCGCCACAAGTGGAGTACGCGTTTGTCCTGCGGATACCTTTGCGGTTCCGGAATCAGCGGGCGATCCAGCCATGGCCGGACCGATTTTTCCATAAATGCATCCCAACCGCAAAAGGAGGAATCACGGTCCACACCTTCCCGGAAACGTTCCAGCTCTTCCGCATCCAGCCACAAAGCCGGATGTCGGCCGGATATCCTGTCATACCTGCGATCCCTGGGAGGAAGCGGCGTTTCCGGCAATCCTCCGGGGACCGTGAAGGACCGCACCGCACTCCACTCCGATTGCTGCACGCTTACATCCGGGAGGCGTACGGTAATCGCGTACCGCCAGTAATACATTCCCGGAGCAAATACAGACTCTGGAGTGAAGAAATTGTAGGGAATCGCCTCATATACCCGGGTCTGCCCGGTGAAATCCGGAGAGGAGGCTATCTCCAGCTTATACTCGCAGCCCTCCTCTTTCTCCAGCATCCAGGTGAAGCGAGGCGGGTTTTCGGATAATTTCGTGTCCCGATCCGGCTTGTACTGAATGGTAAGAGGCGTGTCGACCGGCTGCCCCAATTCCCTCACCTTCATCGTCTCACCTCCATAATGGATTGTTAATCCTTATTTATGTGGTTGTTTTGCTGAATGATCTCTGTCCCTCCATCCAAACGGATCACTTCTTTGTTGCCGGTCAAGATGTTTCCGGTCAGCAATACATCATCGGGATCTCCCGCTCCTCTTCCGCTGCGGTTGGCATCGCCTTTATCGTGAGTGATCAGGATCCCGATCGATGGAGCTTCTGTTTCGTTGTCCACGATATTATCCTTCACCACCGTATGGAGGGCATGTTTGATCGTGATGCCGTTACGAAACTGCGGCCGAGATTCGTCATCCGGGGACGCTTTGATAACATTGTGCTTGATGACGGTATGCGGGGTGCCCATGATAACCACAATAAATTGATACCGATTTTCGGGCCGCCCCTGGACGGGTTGTTGACCTTGTAGTTCGTCGGGTAGGTTCCGTTCCACGAAGAGGTGATCGTCAGGTTCGAGATCAGGATGTTGACGCTTCGCTTGGCATGGATCACCGAAGCATCGCTGCCCCCGGCGGAAGAAGCGCCGTTGTCCTTCGAACCGGGCCGGTTGGCGAGATCGGACAGCAGGATCGTATTCTCGCGGCTTTCTCCCCGGAGATGGATGCCGCTTTTCAGCAGCAGCTGCGTATCCCGGTTGACAGGATCGAGGCCGTACAACTCATAAACTCCGTCGGGAATATACACCTCATCTCCGGCGCGGGCCGCATCGATCGCTTGTTGAATGAAAGGGCGGTCGTCCTTGCCGTTATCGGCGGGATCCGCTCCGAAATCTTGCACGTTAATCGTTCGTCCCTTCGTCGGATCCGGACCTTTCAAAGCGTGGGGCATTCCGTTCTTTTCAACTAAGCCGGCCAACCGGATTCCCGATTTCTCTGCGTTGTCCGCGGTTTGCGTATTTTCGTCGGATATAGGGGCTGGCTTGTCGGATAATGCCGCTTCGTCCTGCTGTGGGGAGGCAGTCCGATTTGTTTCGCATCCGGCTTGGAACAGCGTGGTCAGAAGCAGCATGATCATTAGAATCCCGCTAGATCTGGCCATTCTAAGCACCCCTCCCCGATGAATCAGCAATCCGTAACCATTATTTCTTTTCTTTGCCGGTGATCGTTTGATCCAGCCGCTCGGATGCTTCGCGCAGCGCTGTGTTCAGATCTTTATGCCCCAAAACGTATTCCTGAAGGGCTGCCTGCATTTCCTTGTCCGCATCGGCTTGGTATTTGGTCTTAACGGTGGGATTCGCAAATTTTTCAGGCAAATATGCTTTTAGATTGATATTTTTCAAGTAAGGCGTATTTTTGCCGAAATCTTTCATGACACTTCTGTCTTTCAAAATCGTGGCATTGCCCTGACTAACCGAATATTTCTGGAATTCATCGGAAGTAACGTAAGCTGCCACTTGGAACGCCGCATCCTTGTTCTTGCTTGATTTGGTTATATAAAAGTAGTTAGGATAGGCTTGCGGTCCGATACCCGGCTTATCTTTCACGTATGGCAAGCTTACCATATCCCAATTCAACAGATCCTTGAAGACGTTAATATCGGTGCTCAGGCCGGCCATCATGGCGAGGTTTTTGTCTTGGAAGAAAGGATCCTGCTGGCTGTGCATCGTATACTTGTTCTTCACCAATCCGATATTCGGAATCAAGAGGAAACGGGCTAAATTTTCGAAAGCGTTTTTGAATTCATCCGTCGTGAATTGAGCTTTATAGGTTTTCGGGTCTACAGGTGCAGCCGAATATTGATTAAGCAGCAGCAAATGCTGTACATCGACGCCGATTCCTTTGTACTGTACGCCGTCTTGCTCGCGGGTCATCTTCTTGGCCAGCTCATAAACGTCATCCCAGGTCATTCCGTCCTTCGGATAAGCAACAGCGAACTTGTCGAACAAATCCTTGTTATAGAATAAAGCGGCGGATGTCGTGGATACCGGAAGTCCGTATATTCCGCCATTGGCTAGCTGATTCTGAATTTGGATCGTGGAAGGGTCAAGACGAGTCAGATCGAAATTATACTTTTTGATCAGATTGCTAATATCGTATTGAAAATCGAAGGTCAACAAAAAGGTCGAGGTAAGACCGATGGAGGTGATGAGAATATCGATATTTTGCCCTGTCGTTACCAGATTCTCCAGCGTATGGCCATCTTTTTGCGGGATTAGCGTCAGCTTATACTTTGGAAACTTTTTTTGAA
Organism: Paenibacillaceae bacterium; assembly: GCA_020697475.1. Taxonomy (GTDB): domain Bacteria; phylum Bacillota; class Bacilli; order Paenibacillales; family NBRC-103111; genus JAJFMO01. The sequence goes on from JAJFMO010000180.1 coordinate 6,716, forward strand.
TTTCATTCCCGTAATCTTGCATAAACTTTGCTTCGTCGTAGCCGTTGACACAGACATAAAAGACGAGATCTGCCGATTGATTGGCCAAATCGTTCGCGGCATTGGGCTTTTCCTTCCCGGAAGTTCCCGCCGCTGCGGGTTTGGCGTTACTCCCTCCGTTCGCCGAATTTCCCGTCCCGCATGCGGTCATAGCGAAAGTGAATACCATAATTAACAGCACAATCGACACTCTTTTCATACACAATCCTCCCGTAACGTTTTCTTGTTCCAGGGTTTGAAATTATCTGCCGATCCGGATGCGCTAACCTTCTTCTGACCCTTATGTTCAATATAGACCTGGATAGTAAGCGTTGTCAATTAATAATGTTGTTTCGCCCTTTGAATGGACCTCATCTGTATATGGCTTAACCCCAGCTCATTCAACAAGCGGAAGGTCGGGATGATCTCTCGGAACATATTAAATCGGGAGGGACGATACATCCGATCCTTGACGGGCATTCCGCTCACGATTCGGTGGGCTGGGATATTCAAAGTGTTCTCCTTGATACGAAGCTGCGTCTCATAAGAGGCCAAAAAATCGACCAACAATTTGACCGCTGCTTTGTTTTGTGACCTGCTGTTGACGGCCAGACCGGCGACGATCATCAACGTCTTGTTCTCCTTCAGCGCCGGCAGCGGCGCCACGTCAAACTCAAACGGGGCTTCCCGAAGCTCGTTCAGGAAATAGTAAGTCGTCATAATCATGGATACTTTGCCTTCCAAAAATAACGACTCGGCGTCCACGTCGTTTTGAGCGAGTACTAAAGGAAATACATCCTTTTGCGAAATCATGTCACGGCAAAAATTCAAGCCGGCCATCAGCTCCGAACCCTTCAGGCGGTAGCGGCCATCGCGATCGGCTTGGAAGGTTTGTCCGCTCTGCAGCAAAAATACAGGCCAGCGATTTCGCGATACCAAATAAAAAAAGAATCCGAATCTTTCGTAAGGAACAGCCAACCGGTGGGCATAACGAATCAGATCCTCCCAAGTCCAGCTGCTGTCCGGCTCGGGAATATTCTTCTCGCGGTAATGGTCGCGGTTGTAACACAAAATGACCGGCGAATAGACGAACGGCTGCATTAACGTGCGGCCATTCTCCGTAAACGGATCCGTTAGGAAGGCCGGAAAGTCCTCCGTTACCTGCAGCGGCTCCAGCAAATCCATGCAGCCCTGATCGGCAAAATCCAGAAAATTATTGCTGTTGAGCAGCACGACATCCAGCGCGTCGGACTCCAGTTGCCCCCTGATGACGTTGCTGTAGCTACTGCTGTAGAGTTCGAGAGGCTTTACCCGGATATGAGGGTATTTTTGGTGGAACTGCTCCAACAGCGCGTTCATCCTCACGTGTCTGCCCAGTTCGTCCTGATATCCGAAGCGAATCATCGGAGCCTGCTCCTGCGGTGGTTTCTTGACCATGTTGCCGACTCGCGGGATTTTCTCGATTAAGCCTTCCTGAACAAGCGTTTCCAAGCCTTTGCGTACCGAGCTGTTGCCGAGCTGAAACATTTTTTCCAAATCGCTTTCAGAGGGCAGAAAAGAGTCAACCGCAAGTTTCCCCGATATAATATCGTTGCGCAAAGAGGTTACCATCTCCTCCAACCTGAACCGGAAACTTTTGCGGCTCGCCTTCTTCTGCATTTCCATCCCCCATATTGACTATTATCTGACCCAAAATTTAATACAATAATACAGTAATTTATGGGTTATAGCTATTCGGTTTTTTCGACTGCCTTGGGCGGGCCGGATCAATGCGATTCCTGCGACGAGAAAGTGGGGATTGCCGGTTTTTTTGTTCGCCTAGTTTATATGTGCCGGGGATAGCCGAGAACCCGCACAACAAAATCGGTTCCTTCCCATTTCCCGCTATCGATCCAATAAAATGTAAAGTCAATGTTTGTCGGAATTTCAAGCGTTGCTGTCGGGATATCGATATAGCTGGTGCCGAGACCGCTGTCGATCATATTCTCATGCATAACCGTATTCCAGTTATCGGAGCTCCAATGCAATCTTGCTTTGGCAAACACTTCAATGCGAAGAGGCTCGCCTATTTGGGTGGAGCTTACTTTATGATTGAAACGCCAAACATTTCTTGTCGTTGGGGGCCCATTCCTATAATGGGAAGCCACAATCGGAATCATGTCAAATACTTGACCATCCGCGATACTCCTTAACAGTTTCACATATTCGGCATGCGCCCAAACTAACGGCGTAGCTGACCCGCTTGGTTTTCCAAGGAACAGCCCTTTCTCGGGTATATCGCACAATGTCCACACCTGTTCAGGCAGAAGGCTGCAATCGCCAGCGAAAATTTCCATGGTCCGAGCCAGTCTCCGGGCTTCTTCCTCATTGCCTGAAGCCAATTCGTAATGGGCCCTCTCGCCCGTAAGCAGCGGCCAAGCCTGCCCAACTCCCCACCCCCGAAACGGATCCCCATTAGGCTGCTCACCGTATCCGTCGTGATTATAGCGATGCCAGCATGGCCCTGCGGGCAGCTCTTGTTTCAACACTTTATCGGCAACCATAATGGAATTCAGAATATGCGGATCCTGCGGCGAACGAATTCCATAACAAACCAACTGTAGAAACCCGTTGTCCACCACATCCCTGGCGGGGAATTCACTCGGCATATCCGGGGAAAGGTTCCGAATCGGGATAACGCCTTGATTGGGATCGCACCTATCCGGCTCAACCACCACAATCGTATTTAGACGTTCATAATGCGCCGGGATTTCCGGGTCGAGCAAGCTATTCGTCGTATAAGTCCAGGCATCTATATTGCTTGCCCACCAATCTGCCACACCGACAAGATATTCGGCAAGCGAATGCTCCTCCTTGTCGGCTGCCATATCGGCTGCGCAGATAAGCGAAGCTATCGCGGCGGCAAGCGTAGATGGCGAATAACCGCCATTTTCTTCCCAGCGCTCTTGCTGAGTAACCGGCCCTGTTCGGGCCAAGTAAGCGGCCGCCCTTCTCACCATTGGCCAAGGGTCGAAATCCTCAAGCGCTCCCGCATGCTGCAAACGCCATGCCAGAATAATGGGAAAGGCTGTTTCATCCAGCTGTACGCTGTCCCAGAAAGGCCTTCCATCCAACCAATTGTTTTGATGCCACCCTCCGCATTCCGCTTGGATGCTTGCAAGGTAAAGAAGGATATGCCGCGCCCCCTGCATATCATCGAGAGCCAGCCTGGCGATAGCCGTTTGCACAAGGTCGCGGGGCCATACCAAATGGTAGCCGCCGCAATTTCCATCTGCGGTTTGTGCGTCTCCCCATGGAAAAGCAAGCGAAGCTACGCTGCCGCCCTGGATACGTTTATCCTGATGGCTTAAAAACACTTGAATGCTGGAGCGCAACAATTCACCTTGATCGCCGCTAAAAGCAGAAAGATCGCGAAAAGGCTTCGTCTGCTCTTTCCATTCCTCTACATATTCCTTCAAACAAGCGTCATACCCTTTCAGGACGCTCTCATACGCCTGTTGAGCCGCTTCTTCGGCTGTCGATCCAAAAGCCGTGGCTAAGGTGAATCGACCGTCGGGCGGTAAAATAATTTGCCCCGTAAGCGCAACATTGCCATCCGAAGCGGATGTATAAGCCCAAGTCATTTGATTGTGTTGGGATATATCCTGCCATCCGTCCGAGCTCCCTTCGAATCCTGCAGATCGGGCGCTGAAATGGGTGGAGCACATGACGGCAAGATAGACCGAATCGCGGGCAGCAAACAGCATCGGAATGCCATTGTACTCCCCAACCCAAGCATGATTGCCAAATCCCGAATTAGCGATATGAGGTGAAATTAACGTGAATAGCGAATAATCCTGCATCGTTCCAATCAGAGGCTGAAACTCGACCTGTTGAATCAACACGTTGCGTTCCGGATCCGTAATCACTTCTTTACGAATCCGATATCGATTGGAAAGACACGTATTTGTCATGCGGAAAGCGGGAGCCCAAGGATCCAATCGTTCCAAGTGATGGTGTGTGCCCGTTTTTTCCTCTGAGAAGAAGTCTTTAGCGCTGACGAGAAATTGCGCATCCTTCATATTGGCCGTATCGATACGGGGGTAATACACTTCATTGATAATCCCTTGAGAACTAGTAAACCAGAGTCGGGATGTCAAGCCTGCTGACGTGCCTACACACGATTTGGCGCCAGATGTCCAAGTGGGTATACGGCCAGGTCTTCCGAATGCTTCATTCATTGCTTCTCCTCCAAATTCAAGGCATTCCGACGGCATCTTAATAAGATATCCCTCGTTAAACGTTATAAATCCTTAAACCCCACAAACCGCTTGCTGCTCTCGTCCCACAGCCGGTATCGAAACGCCTGCAGACTCAGCTGCAGCCCAATGGCGGGAACGTTCCTCAACTCATCGCTGCTCTCGTGTATGTGCGGCAAGTGGTAGTTCGGCACCTGAGGATCCAGATGATGAATATGGTGGAAGCCGATATTCCCCGTGATCCATTGGAGGATTCCAGGCAGCTTATAATAGGAGCTCCCCTGCATGGCTGCGCTGACATAATCCCACTTATCCGCACGCTCGTAATAAGTATCCTCGAATTGATGCTGCACATAGAACAGCCATATGCCCACAACGCCGGACAAGTAAAAAATCGGCCCCTGCACGAGAAGGAACTCTTTCCAGCCGAACAACCAGCCAAGCAGCCCCATCAATCCGACCAGGGCTGCATTCGTCACATGCGTGTTCATGCGCTCTTTGCGTCTGGCGCCCTTCCGGTTCACCCGGTATCCAATCAGGAAAATATATAGCGGACCGAGTCCGAACATGACAAACGGGTTGCGGTATAAGCGGTATCCCAGACGCCCCCAGACGGAGAGCGCCGCGTATTCCTTCGTAGTTAGCGTCCAGATGTCGCCAGTGCCCCTGCGGCATAAATTTCCGCTGGTTGCATGATGAATGGAATGCTCGTTCTTCCATTGTTCATACGGGAAGAAGGTGAGCATCCCCACTATCTTCCCGACTATCGCATTCGCCTTTCTGCTAACGAAGAACGACTGATGACAGCAGTCGTGGAAAATGATGAACATTCGAATCATAAACCCGGCAGCCGGAATCGCAAGCGCAATCGTGATCCAGACCGAGATCGACAGACTTGCATAAGCGAGACCCCACAGCATAAGAAAAGGTACGATGCTATTAACCAATTGCCAGACGCTCTTCCTCCAATCGGGTTTATCTTGAAGAGCCATGCTCTTCTTCCAGCGGTTGTATTCTTGTAGTGAGTCCATCGTATTTCCCTTCTATATCCACAAATTCCACCGCGGCGGCCAATCCTGCTTGTATTGTCATATCAAATCCGCTGTGAGGATATACCGATCAGATGCGTCACCTATATAGCGGAAGGGGTAACAAGTCGTTACCGTCAAAACTTGGGCACAAGTAGAAATAGAATTGACAAATACCGCTAAGTTCACCAAGCGCCTCCATAAATCTCACCATCAGGAGGGCGAGAACAATGAGGGCACCAGCAGAAATTCTAACCACACGTTCGGTTTTCCCAACGTTGCATTTCATCTCAAATGCTCCTCCCTGAAATGGGTTTCCACACAATTCTTGTACTTATGTTGTCCCTTTTGAGTAGAGGCATACGCCGCTAAGGGTTTCATTTCATTGCATTGTTTCATTCAATTTTCTTTTTCATCACAAGGTACAACTCAAACACCCATCAAAAGCCGTTTGACCTCTTCTTCACAAGGGGCCAAACGGCTTTTCGGTTACGGCAGCGTCTTCTGGTGTTCGTGTTCGTATAGATCGGGGCGGCGGTCGTAGAAGGGCGCTACCGCGCCGCGTTCGCGATTCTCTCGGAGCCTGCGGAAGTCGAGTTCGGCCAGCACCATCCTGTTTTCGTTGGTTTCTCCGACCTGCAAGATGCCATCCGCGGCAAACGGAAGATCGCATGGGGTGAATACGCCCGCTTGGCAGAAACCAACGTCCACCTGCGGACGATCCTCGGACAAGGCTCCGACGAGGCCGCTCAATACGACAAACAGCTGATTCTCGATCGCCCTGGCTTGGGCGCAATGCCGCACGCGATGGTACCCAGAGGAATTATCGGTATAGGAAGGGCATAGAAGCAGTTCCGCGCCGCGAAGCGCGGCTGCCCTCGCCAGCTCCGGAAACTCGATGTCGTAACAGGTCAAGATCGCCACCTTGCCCCACTCCGTGTCGAATACGTTAAGCTCGTCACCTGCGACCAGAGGCCAGCGAATCTGCTCCTCGGGCGTAAGATGCAACTTGCTCTGCGTCTCCACCCGTCCATCTGGAAAGAAGAGGAATGCCTTGTTCGAGTACTTGCCCTCTTCCTCCAAGCAAATATGCGTCCCCGCTAGTATGGCAATATCGCATTCTCGGCTTAGCTCTCCGAAGAACTCGATATATTTAACCGACAGCCCGTCCAGAAAATAACAAGCTTCATCGTGCAACATCGACGGCTTTAAGCTTAGCAAATGAGACGTCATGTATTCCGGGAACACAATCATGGAAGCGTCCTGCTCGGCAGCATGCCGAACCTTCGTATCGATTCCCATCCAGAACTCTTCTTCGGTGCGAATATCGGTGAGACCGTATTGCGTTGTTGCAATTGTTAACTTCTTCATATGCACCTCGGGGAAGTTTTAAGTACGAATTTGTAAGGAATAGATGTCTGTTCGGCGATCCTTGAATGACAATGCATCGTTGGACTTACGGTACCTTTCCAGCGTTTCCATGTCTACCTCGGCCATGATGACTGTCTCCGTATTCTCGCTGCATTCCCCCGCGATGCCGTCGCGAGAGAAGGAGAAATCGGCCGGCGTATAGATACCAGACTGGGCGTACTGAACGTCTACGTTGTCCACATGGGTTAGATTTCCTACCGTTCCCGCGGTCACAATAAACACTTGGTTCTCGATCGCTCTGGCCTGTGCGCAGTACTTCACCCTCAGGAACGTCTGCCTGTCTTCCGCACAGAAAGGAACGAAAATAATTTGCGCTCCCTCCTCCGCGACGATGCGTGACAACTCCGGGTACTCGATATCGCCGCTGAGTTGAATCGAAATTTTACCGCAATCCGTGTCGAACACCCCGAGTGAGCTCCCCCCGTTGATGCCCCACCATTTCCGCTCGTTCGGAGAAATATGCAGCTTGTATTGCTGCTCAATTGAGCCGTCCCGGCGAAACAAGTGAGCAACGTTGTAGATCCGGTTATTGTTCTCGATGAAGTGGGAGCCACCAACGATATTTACGTTGTATTTGACAGCGAGTTGGGAGAATAACTCCACATAGTTGGTCGTATATGTCGTGAGCGTCCGGACGGCTAAGCTCGGAGACCTT
>JAJFMO010000181.1 GCA_020697475.1 Paenibacillaceae bacterium
TAATAAGTAAAAAAAGTTGAACCGCCGGCGAGTTCATCACACGATGCGATCCGCCCTGCAGTTCAACTTCGTTCTAGTTCTAACGGTTACCAGCAACGTTACTTTGGTGAAAACGGGCCTCTCCAGGCCCTAACGATTACCAGCGACGTTAAATCAAAAATTCAACCTGAAATTTGATGAAATCGGCGAAATAGCGGCACGTGCAATCGTTAGAGCCAACGCCCCGGCCGCCGCACCGTTTACCACGGAGCGATGCGCAAAGGCAGCGGATCGAACTTCGCCGCCAACCGGCGGCACAGCCGATCCGTCATGCGCAGCTGCACCGCCGCCGCCTCCGGCCGCTGCCACAGATTGTGGCGTTCCCGCGGATCCGCCTCCAAATCGTACAGCTCTCCGTCCTCCATCGTCGCGTACACCACAAGCTTATACCGCTCGTCCCGCACCATGACGGAGAAGCCGCTGCCGCCGGTCTTCGACTCGTACGCCTCGCAGAACACATCGTCGCGATGCACTTCCGTCTCGCCTCGCAACACGGGCCACAGCGACTTCCCTTGCATCCCGATATAGATCGGCAACTCGGCCGCTTCGAGAAGCGTCGGAGCCAAGTCGACCAACTCGACCAGTGAGTCGACCTTCTTCCCGGCTTCCACCCGTCCCGGGAATCGAATGATTAGCGGCACGTGTACCGACGGCTCATAGAAATGCGGCCCCTTCAAGTACACGCCGTGATCGCCGAGCAGCTCTCCGTGGTCGGACATGAAAATGACGAGCGTGTCGTCCTTTTGCCCCGTACGGTCCAAAGCTTCCAGCATCCGCCCGACTTGCTCGTCGATCAGATCGACCATCGCCCAGTACGCCGCACGCACCAGCCGGTGCTCCCGCTCGCTCATCCGATCGAACGGGTATAAGTTTTTGCTCGCATACGCACCCTGATGATCCCGACGCTGGTACGACGTCTTCTCCGCCAACTCTCCTTCTTCGTAGTTCGGCAGCGGAACGTCGTCAAGCCGATCCAAATACCGGCGCAGATGCGATTCCGGCGGGTCAAACGGATGATGCGGTGCGAAAATATTGACCGAAAACAGCCAAGGCTGATCTTTGCCCTCATGCGCTTCGATGAAATCGATCGCCTTCTCCGCGCACCACGTTGCCTGGTGATCCTCTGCATCAGGCCCCAAAACGACATGTCGCGTCCCGTCAACCGGCCGTCGCGTATACTTTTTGCCGCGCGAACGCAGCCATTGCGAATACTCGTTGGTCGGCCAGTCGTCTTGCGGATGGTGCGACCAATGAAACATCGAGTAGCCGTCGTCGATACGCCGCTCCGTTCCTTTGTTCACTGACGGATGGCACGCAGACAAATGCAGCTTTCCCGACAGCCCGCACGTATAGCCCTCATCGGCAAATAATCGTGGCAACAATACTTCGTCGTCGGGGATATTTTGTCCGTTGGCGCGGCAGCGGGTCGTGCTCGGATATCGTCCGGTCAGGAAACTGGCCCGGCTCGGCGCGCACACCGTCGACTGGCAGAAAGCGTTCGTGAACTGCGTCCCTTCCGCTGCCAGCCTATCGATATTAGGTGTATGTACATACGAATTTCCAGCACAGCCAAGCGAGTCAAACCGCTGCTGGTCCGTCGTGATCCATAAAATGTTCGGTTTACGTTCCACTCTAAAGTTCCTCCTGCGTCGATTGCATTCGTTTTTGCTCGATTAGTCGCCGCGAGTCGTCCGCCAAGTCGCCGTACCGCTTCATTCGCACTGCCAACCTCGACCGCAGATCCGCAAGCACACCGCTCATCGACGGCTCGTCGATCAAGTTGTTCCACTCGAAAGCGTCGCGGCTCAGATCGTACAATTCATCCGAATCGTCAAGATGAGCGACATACTTGTAAGACCCGTAATACAGCACCCGCTGGATACTGTCGTAGTTTTTGTGGCCGTAATGCTCGGCCATCAGTTCCTGGCGCCAGTCCGCCGCATTGCCGCCCTTCAGCAGCGGCACCAAGCTTTGCCCATCCATATACTCCGGCACCGCCGAACCGCCCATCTCCAGTACGGTCGGCACGATGTCCATATTCGAGGCGAGCGCCCCGCTTACCTTCCCGGCCTCCGCCACACCCGGCCAGCGCACGACGAGCGGAATCCGCATCGTCTCCTCCGTCAGCATCGAGTCCTTGTCGAACAAGCCGCCGCCCGAGCCGAGTATGTCCCCGTGGTCCGCCGTATAGATGACGATCGTATTGTCCGCCAGCCCTGTGCGATCGAGCACGTCCAGAATCTTCATCATAGCCGAATCCGTCTGTGAAAAATGCTCATAAGCCCGCGCAACAACAGGCTGCCATTCTTCCCAACGGGTTAATCCCGTGCGATCGCGCCACTCTTCCCGATCCAGCTTGTGATACTCCGGCCGATTGGCAAACGTATTCGAGAAGTTCGGATACTCGGGGATCGCCTTCGGATCGATCTTATCGGCGAACGGTTCGGCGACAAGGTACGGTTGGTGAGGTCCCCAGACGTCCACCCGCAACAGGAACGGCGTATCCGCCTCATTCGCCCCCGCGCCTTCAGCGCTGCCGCCCGCTTCACCCGCCAAGCTTTCCAGCCATTCGCATGCAAGCTGCGCCACGAAGTACGATTCGCTCGATTCGGCAGGAGTCCGCATCAACCCGGAAGATGAAGATCGAAGTCCGCTCGGGTCGATCCCGGCAAACCGTTGTACATTCCTCATATTGATCTGCTTGATCGCAGGTCCGCCCGCCGCCCATTCCAGGTCGACGATCGGATCCGGCAAATCGTACCGCTGCAAGTATTCGGCATACGCCTTCGAACGATACGGGTTGCCATAGCCTGGTATGGAGAATCCTTCGAACCCGAAGTCCGCCGGCACCCCTTCTCCGGCATGCCACTTGCCGAAATATGCCGCCCGATAACCCTGACTCTGCAAATAGGTATGGAATAACGGCATATCTTCGGCAAAGTTTTGCCGGAGGCTCTTGGGATCGTTGCGGGTAATGCCGTGCTTATGCGCGTACACCCCCGTCACCATGCTGGACCGCGCCGGCGTGCACAGAGGCGTGACCGTATACGCCCGTTGGAACGACGTCCCTTCCGCAGCCAGACGCTCGTACGTTGCCAAATGAGGCTTCGGTCCCTCCGTTTCGCAATAGTGCTTCCAAGTGACATGATCCTGAATCAACCAAACAATATTAGGTTTTCCGGTCCTATTCCCTGACACCATCACCATGCTCCTTCCTCTTAAAATAACCCCACAAAGCGATGACCTGCTTCGAAGCCGACTCAGGTACTTTGCGGGGGCCCTGATAATAAAATTATTACAATGAAGGCTCTCCCCCCATTGTATCATTCGCAACGTATTGATTTCCCCGGCATTTTCGCTTAAAAATTACCCCTTTTCGCTTATGTGCAACCGCCTGCCGCCTTACCGCTTCGCCTACTTGCTCCCCGAAGGCATCGGCTGCGGCTCCCAAGTCGGACCTGTCACATAGATTGAGCCGTCCTCGCGGAAGCCCATCCGGTCGATGCACACTTGGCGATTGCCGCCGCCCGACGCCGCATCCGTATGAATATGGTAGATCATGAACATCTCCGTACCGTCCGGCGACGTCGTAACGCTGTGGTGCCCAGGACCGGAAATCTCTTCCCGATAGCTCTTCAAAACCGGGTTGTTCTCGTATTTCTTGAACGGCCCAAGCGGCTTATGCGAAGTCGAGTACCCGACCGAATAATGACGGCCACCGTAGAAATTCGCCGAGAACATCAAATAATAGACGCCGTTCCGCTTCAGCATCGTCGCCCCTTCGTTCCACAACCGGTTGCGCTCGCGCCCGGATTGCAGCTCCCACTCCTGCTCCGGCCGGCTGAGCAACACAGGCTCACCTTTCACCGTGATCATATCGTCCCCGAGCTCGATCCCATAAATTTCGCTCGTATGTACGCCATCCACAATATTTTCCGAGCAATCTCGCGAATAGTACATATACTTCTTGCCGTCATCGTCGATCAGGATGTTGGCGTCGATCGCCGCATAGCCGAAGTCGAACATCGGGCGGTCGTACACGTCGATGAACGGACCGAGCGGCTTGTCCGCTATCGCCACGCCGATCCGCAGACTGTCCTTCTCCTTCCATCGCGCCGTATAGTACATGTAGAACTTGCCTTCATATTCCACGACTTCAGGCGCCCAGAACTGGCGGAACCCCCACGACTTCTCGTTCAGTTCCCGCTCATAAATGAACCCTTCGTCCGTCCAATCGACCAGATTGTCACTCGACCACCCCTTAAAGCCGCGGTCCCGTCCCGATGTCGGGTAACAGTAATATTTGCCGCCGGATTTCAGCACGAACGGGTCGCCGATATTTTGGATATTCAGCGGATTTTTATAAGTATGGTTTGCCATGGTCCGTCTCCTTTTTCCACCCAAGTGATCATCATTCATTACCGATTATAGGTTTGATACAAAATGTGTGCAATCATTATTTGTACAAAATCCGCATCATGATGTCCTGGTCGTAATCGCCGAATTCTCTACCGAACAAGTTCATGCCGCCGATATTGGCTGCGTTCGGCTTGATACCGATTTTCAGTACGACGCATTCCCGGGACTGCAGGCCGAGCTGCTCGAGTGTCGTATCCGAGATTCGCACCTCGTCGAGGTAGCTGCCGCTAGCATCCACCTTCCACGTCTTCAGCATCCCGTATTGCGTCATATCGTCCGCTAGCCATGAAGGGTTCAGCTTGCCCCGCCGCTCGCCAAAGTCTCCCGGGCACGTCCAGGTGCCGACCTCGTTGTTGTTGATCCACATCGTAATATCCGAAGGCCAATTATGGTCGAAACGCGGCGCTTCCGAACACAGTTCGAGGGAGAACTGGATGGAGTCGATCTTCGTGTTCTGCGGCAGAACGACCGGGAATTTATAGGCGACGTATCCTTTGCGGAACCAGATCAACTGGGCGTCCATTCGATTCGGATGGTAAAAGATGCTCGGTTCATCCTGGGGCTCGATCACCCCTTTGGTCGAGATCAGCCCGCACGTCGGCGACACTTTGCAATCGGTGTAATGGCCGACCGGCATCTCCATCTGGTAGCACTTATTCGGATTGGCGTAGTCCCGCGAAGGATTCAGCGTCATGCGAATCGCTTCGAAGTTGCGCTTACATACTTTCATCACGCCGCGCGATGCCGGCTGCACCTCGGTGATGATCAAACCGGCCTGTTCCAGCACCTTCACGTTAGCGGCGACAGTGGATACGGGAAGCGACAGCTTCTCGGACATCTCTACAATATTTAATCGTTCATCATTCAACAGCCGGATCATGTTGACCCGAACTTCCGAGGACAGCGCGTGCGCTGCACGGATCAGCTCGTCCGGTTCGTCGATGGATAATAACAGCATGCTTAGCTCGCCCTTTCCTTTCTCCATTTAAACAAGTACTTTAACCGATTATAGCAGAAAGAGCTCTTTTCTGTCGCAACGGCTGATATGGTATACTTGGTTCGAGATTTTCATCATTGGGGGATGCGTTGTGGCAACGGATGAAGGCATGATTCGCCAGGTCATTCATAACTATCTGAAAATATTGCAGGTCGAGCTGTTCGCCGCCCGCTGCAGCAACCCGGTGAAGAAAGACTGGCGCCGCTCCGGCGGTAAATCAAGCTACAACCGGCTCTATTTCATTCTTGGCGGTGAAGGGTCGATCTGGATCGACGACCTCGAATATCTCCCTGCCCCGGGGGATATGATTTTGTTGCCTGCGGATACGCCGCTTGCCTACTCAACCAATCCGGACAATCCGTTCCGCAAATATTGGTGCAATTTCGCCGCGGCAGTCGGGGACTTCCATCTGTTCAAGCTGTTCAAGTGTCCGTACCTTCTCAAGGTGACCGACATGGTGGAAGTCGAACACAAATTTGCGTGGCTGTCCCAAAGCTTCCTTGATAGCGACAAACTCGCGTACCCGCTTTTGACGAAAGCCGCATTCCTGGATATTCTCGGGTACTTCCTCGACCACTTGCCGATTTCGGAATTCGAGTTGTCCACCTCCCTACCGACCTATCGGTTGAATCAGATCGTCCAATATATCGAGGATCATCTTGCGGAATCGTTGACCGTCGAGCGGCTGGCGAAGGAATTCAACTACAATCCGAACTATTTCATCCGCTACTTTAAATCGATGTTCCAGATGTCCCCGAACCAATACATCATCAAGGCGCGCATTGAGAAGGCAAAGCGGCTCCTTTCCGCCACCGAGCGGTCCATCGAGCAAATCGCCGATGAGGTCGGTATGGAGCGGTTTTATTTTTCCCGGGCGTTCAAGCAATTGACCTCCTTCTCCCCCAGCCGCTATCGCAGTTCCAACAAAATATGAGAATTAGACAAAAAGATGTGAATGTTCGACATGGCTTTCCCACGGTTTGCAGGTGTATGATGAGAAAGTGACAGCGCTTTCTTGTAAGAAACGCCATATTCGGCAAAAAGGGAGAGAGAACAGATGCATTCCAAATCGCGGACTATGAAGTGGAAGATGTCCGTCATTGCACTTACGCTTGCCTTGTCTGCCTCGTTGCTTAGTGCATGCGGACAAGGGGGAGCCGCGGCAACGGACAAAGGCTCCGCCGCCGGCGGGCAAGAAACGGTCAAGCACGATCCTGTCGATATCACCTTCTATCGCCCGCACACCTCGACCAAGACGGAAGTGTTCATGGATCAATTCGGCAACGCGATTATGAAGAAGTTCCCCTATGTCACGGTCAAATTCATTCCCGACGGCGATGGAGCACAGCCTGAAGACATCGTCGGCAGCGGGCAGACTTTCGACATCCTGATCGTGTCTATCGGCTTCATCAACGATTTCGTGACTTACGGTCTGCAGTACGACATGTCCCCAGATATCAAGAAGAACAACTTCAACGTCAACGCCCTGGAACCTTCGATGATCAACTTTGTGAAGAAGTACGGCGACGGCAAAATGTATGCGCTGCCGATCTTCACCACCGCCGCTGTACTGATGTACAACAAAGATTTGTTCGACAAGTTCGGGGTCGCATATCCAAAGGCGGGGATGA
>JAJFMO010000182.1 GCA_020697475.1 Paenibacillaceae bacterium
TGCTTCAGCTCGCAGATCTACGATCAATTCCACGCCTTCGTTTTTCACCATGTCTGAAACGTCGGAAGCGCCGCCGAAGAAGATCTTATCCTCAATGAGGTTTTGATAGTTTTTTTGCATGTCATCCTCCTTATCTCTTCTTGAAATATATAATCGATCAGGTTTCGTATCTTTTATTCATCGGTTTTCTTGTCTTTGCCAATCCTCCACGAGCTTCTTCGGTGCGCAGTGGAACCAAGACTTCTTGATCAACTCCCGAACCTGAGTAACCGTTACCTGGGAGAGATCCACACGTAGTCCCATGAACTTCGTGCTGTTGCGCCAGATCGCTTCATAGGCCTCGGGCTGGTCTTCCATGAAATGCTTGGCCTCAATCTCTCCCAGACTAATTGTCATGGTTTTTCCGCCCTTCTCGAGTCCAACGAAGCTTTTGCCAGCTACCTTAAACGCTGCGATGCGGCGCGCAGCTCGGACCGGTGGACCTTCATCTACTTGGGGTAAAGCCAATGCAATAGCTCGGATTTCGTGCAATTCAACCATAATTGAGTACCTCCCTCGTCTTTTATGCAGTGCCTACATTGGACGTCTAAGCCTCTCTCCAATATATGTAATTTGTATCGCTGATCACTATGTTAATAAAGGTTTGTTGGATAAAGTTGTAGAAATATATAATGACCGCCTTAAACACTAGGAACAATGTATTTGAAAGGAGCAGGTTACTATGGATAGGTTTATTCCAGATGTCAGACTTAACGATGGAATGACTTTGCCGGCAATAGGGTTTGGTACGTTCACTCTTAAAGGCAATGAAGGTGCACATGCTATTAAGAGTGCCATTGATATTGGCTACCGACTTATTGATACTGCTTATAATTATGAAAATGAAGGAGCTGTAGGTGAAGCCATAGAGCGCAGTTCAGTCCTCAGACAGGAACTGCGCATAACATCTAAATTACCTGGGCGGTATCATACTTACAATAAAGCAGTGACAGCCATTCAAGAATCTTTGTATCGTGCACATCTTGATTATTATGATTTGTATCTTATCCATTGGCCAAATCCAAGACAAAATCACTATGTGGAAGCTTGGCAAGCATTAATTGATGCCAAAAAATGGGGGCTTGTTCGTTCCATTGGTGTTTGTAATTTCTTACCTGAACATCTCGAACGTTTGGAAAAGGAAACCAGTGTGAAACCAAGCATCAATCAAATAGAATTACATCCATTTTTCAATCAGGAGCATCAGAGAAAAGTACACGATGAGTATAACATTAAAACAGAATCCTGGAGCCCATTAGCTCGAGCAAATGACATCTTGCAAAATCAAACAATTAAAAAAATCGCTGAGTATCATAGCAAATCAATTTCACAAATTGTTCTGCGTTGGCATTTTCAACTTGGGGCGATTCCAATTCCCAGATCATCGTCTCCAGAGCGACAATTTGAGAATATCTCTATTTTTGACTTTTCATTAGATGATACTGAAATGAATAGGATTAACGAACTCACACGCCCGAACGGTCGGATTATTAAAGGTGCAGATCCTGCAGTACACGAAGAGTTTTAAATCAGTAGCTATGAGCAACAGGGTTAGGAAGCTCCCGCACAATCGGTTTTGTATAAAATTTCCTTTTAATGTAAACTCCGATGAAACCAAGAATAATAAAGCATACACCGCCGACCAACATGATGAGAAAGTTCGTTATAAGTAATCCATGATTTGGTCCATTTCCTACTGGTCCCGTTTTGGGCCTGTGGGCATCCCAATAATATAAAATTCCAATAATCGAAAATGTGAGACCTGCAAGAATGTTGAAGATCGGTAACCACGGTTTGTATTTGCCTGTGTTATTAATCAGAAGATACGTATTTTGTATGATTACGAAAGCGAGGATAATTCCTGTTAAGATCATTTTTCAAGCTCCATTCGATTTGTAAAATAGTTTGTTCTGAGTATAGCTGCAACGCGTGAATTAGCTCCAGTATTACCCCTAACACAGCACCTAGTACCTCTCCCAAGGGGGAACATTCATGTTTGTCGATTTCACCTATACGTTTCACTGTGTTGGAAAGTTCCGCTAAACTACCCGTTAGTTTTGAAAAGGAGAACCGAGAGCCGATGAACAGGTCAAAGATCCGATACGCGCCTTACACGGATAAGGATTATCCAGCCGTCAAACAATTGCTAAGTCGCGATCTCTTCGCGGGCGAAGATATTGTTCGAGTGCTCGAAACAGCGCCGGAATTGTTTGTGACTGCGTCGATGGAGGAGCGTCTCGTGGCACTTGCCCAGGTGAACGAGCCTGTAATCCAATCGTATATGACGGTGTACGTCGATCCACAGTTCCGCGGGCAAGGAATCGGTTCGGCTCTGGCAGAGTATGGGGAAAACAAACTGCGGGAGGGTGGAACCCGGTACATCCGAAGCTCGTTTCGCGTCGGTCACCCATCGTCGCTTGCCTTTGCGCGAAGGCTTGGGTTCGACAAAACCTTCTCATCGGCTTATATGCAACGAACCGGCGATCCTTTTCCCCCGGAGGAGCTTCCAGTAAGGGTGTATAGGGATGAAGACTATATAGTGAGTCAGGAAGTGTATGCCGTCGCTTTTCATGAAATGCGCGTCCGTGTCGGGCACTTTCCCGATTCTGTCGTCGCCAAGCCGAGCGAGAAAGAGCGCAGCGAATGGAAAAAGGAAGCGGAAGACCGTTATGTCTATGAAATCAATGGGGAAATCGTCGCTTACAGCCACCTATGGGAGAATGAAATTAGCAGTATTTCCGTTCGCTCGGACTTTCAACGGCGTGGAATTGGAAGGAAATTCGTCAAGTTCTTATGCAACGAGATTTATCGGCGGGGAAACCCGACTGTCAGCCTTTGGTGCGTCGTCGGCAACTTTGCCAGAGATTTGTATGACAGTCTTGGCTTCGAGGAGAAGTACGTGATGCAATTTGTCCGGAAGACGCTTTGACTCTCGGATTGTAGGCTTCCCTAACCAACTGAGGCAAAATTATTTTGTAGTTAAAAATATCGCTTGAACAATAAATAGAAATACAAAGATTCCGATTGCGCCTAGTAAGGGACCAATAAATATGGCAACGAAAATAACTATTGGTTCACCTTTCCGGTTTGTTAGACAAAACTTATGGAGACTGAGCTAAACGTTTTATTAGACAATTCAAGTATTAAAAAAGACGCAGCCTTTTTAAGAAATTTTCCAACTCGCTTCGAGTCGGCCATCCGTCGGCTTCCAAAATAAGGGTTGCGCAAAACAAACCCGGCATGGTACTATGTTGAACAATTACAACGGAAGAGCTTCTAGGGATCCGCCCGTAAGCCATGGGGGCGAACCGAGCGAAGTTGATCCGGCGGCGTGCCGGATTACACCGTAAGGATTAAAAGACCTTCGGAAAGTTCCGCCTGTCAAGGCGAAACGGACCGGGGTCTTTTTTGCTTTAGTGCATCAAAGTTCGAGGGATGGGGTGGCGCAGGTGTCGATTCGAGTGGAGGAGCTTGGCAAGACGTTTCGCGTGAAGCGGAAAAGGGAAGGATTCAAGGCCGGCCTGAAGGGGCTGCTGAAACCGGAGTATGAGGAAAAGGCGGCTGTGGAAGAGGTATCCTTCACCGTGCGGCAAGGGGAGAAGCTGGCGTTCCTCGGCCCCAACGGGGCCGGGAAATCGACGACGATCAAGATGCTGACGGGGATTCTGCATCCATCGTCAGGTCACGCGGAGGTGTTGGGACTGAACCCTTGGAAAGAGCGGACGAAGCTGTCTCATCGGATCGGCTCCGTGTTCGGGCAGAAGTCGCAGCTGTGGTACCATCTGCCGCCCAGCGATACGTTCGAGTTGATGAGCCGCATCTATGAGCTGCGCCGCAGCGATTACCGGCGCCGTCGCGACGAGCTCATCGAGCGGTTTGGCATCGGTCCGTATCTCAATACTGCGGTGCGCAAGCTGTCGTTGGGCGAGCGGATGCGATGCGAAATCGCGGTATCGCTGCTGCACCGTCCGCAGGTTATTTTTCTGGATGAGCCGACGATCGGTCTGGATGTGGTGGTCAAACAGCACATTCGGGAGCTGGTCAACGAGTTGAACCGCGAGGAAGGAACGACGCTGTTCTTGACGTCGCACGATGCCGGAGACGTGGAGCGGTTATGCGACCGGGCGATTGTCATTAACGGGGGGCGGAAAATGTTCGATGATCGGGTGGAAGTGATGAAGCTCCGCTATCTGACGCATAAGACGGTTCGGATGGTGCTCGGGGAAGGGCCCAGGCCTTTGCGCTTGCAGTTGGCGGGGGTTCAGGAGCAGCAGAGAGACGGCGTTAAGCTTACTTTGTCGATCGACACGACGGTGACGTCGATTGAAACGGTGCTGTCCCGGATCATGGCCGACCAGCGCCTGATTGACGTAACGGTAGAGGATCCGCCGATGGAGGAAATCATTACGCAGATGTATAGTAGCAGCGCGAGCAGCAGGTGAGCGGATGCTTACGAAGAACGCAATTCCAAGGAATTGCTGAATAGGAGGAGAGCGGATGAACGCACTGACGAAAACTTTCAAATACGTCTATATCGGCCGGATCACGTTGCGAAATCAGTTGGCGTATGTCGTGGACTTTCTGGTGCGCTCCTTGTTTCTGCTGCTCATTCTGTATATTTTCCTCCAGCTGTGGCGGACGACATATGCCGGGGAAGGGACGGCAACCATTGCGGGATATAGCTTTCGCCAATTGATGTGGTATTTGGTGGTGACGGAGTCGATGACGCTCGCTTGCCCCAGTCTCTGCACGAAGCTGGAAGAAGAGGTGAAAAGCGGCGATGTAGCCATTAAGCTCGTACGCCCGATTCATTTCATTGCCTTTCACTATACGGAGTATATGAGCGAGGTGGCGATCCGCTTCACCGTAAACTCCGTGTTGGGCGGTATGCTCGGTTTGGCTGTACTCGGTCCTCCGGAGCATGCGATCGGTTTTCTCTGGCTGCCCGTCGTAGCTTTCGCCGGATTTACGTTGAATTTCATGCTGGGCATGACGATTGCCCTAAGCGCATTCTGGGTGGAAGAGACGCGAGGCTTGGAGTTTGTCTACAACAAATTTTTGTTCACGGTGGGCGGTATGTTGATGCCTATTGAATTGTTCCCTGAGGCGCTGCAGCACGTTGTGCGGTGGTTGCCCCTGCAGGGAGTCGTCTACGCGCCGGCGAAGACTGCTGTCGCCTTCGATTCGGTGGATGTGCCAAGCTTGCTGTTGATGCAAGCGGGATGGATTGTTGTATTTGGGTTAATCGCCGCAGCGGTGTACCTGAGGGGAGTGAAAAAGCTGAATGTCAACGGAGGTTGAACGATCAGGAGTAGTCGGGGAGCTTGGTGCGATGAGCGATTACGCCATGCCGGGCAAGTCGAAGCGGCTTCTGTGGTTCGTCTGGGCGTGCTGGAAATCCAACTTGCTCGGGGCTATGGAGTTTCGGCTTAGTTTTCTGCTGATGGCAGGTACCATGTTGATCAACGACGTGGTTTGGATTATTTTTTGGGGGCTCTATTTTCGGCGTTTTCCAGTGGTCAACGGATGGGAGCTGCAAGATGTGATGATGCTGTGGGCCGTGTCGGCCGGAGGCGTCGGATTGATGTCTACCCTGTTCGGCAATTCCTCGCGGATTGCCGGCCTGGTTGTCAGCGGCCAGCTTGACGTCTACCTCTCCCAACCGAAGCCTGTGCTGCTGCATGTGCTGATTAGCCGCATGTCGATCAGCGCCATCGGCGACGTCGCCTTTTCTTTGTTGGTGTACGGATTTTATGGGGACCGATCGTTAATCGGGCTGGCGAAGTTTGGGCTGGCGTTGGCGCTGGCTACGTTGATCTTTATCTTTTTCACCGTTGTCGTCAATTGTTTGGCGTTCTGGTTAGGCGGTACGGACGGACTCAGCGCTCAGCTGTTTAACGCACTGGTGACGTTCACGACGTACCCGACCGGCATCTTCCGGGGCGCAGGCAAGCTTCTGCTGTTCACCGTTGTGCCGGCTGGCTTCATCAGCTATTTGCCGATCGGACTCCTGCGGGATGCGGACCCGCTATTCATGCTCGGTGTCGTGGGAGTAGTAGGGGTTCTGACGGTAGGTGGGATTTGGCTGTTTTATACGGGCTTGAAGCGGTATACCTCCGGGAATATGATGGGGCTGCGGCGGTAGGGTTGGTTGGTTCTAGGGTTGTTTAGGCTCCAGTGGCTTCTTTCCGATTCTCTGCGCCGTTTGGGTCATGAAAAAGTGATCATATAAGGTGGAGATGTGGGGATTCGTAAGGATTAGACTAACATAACGCCTTTTCGCGTCCTTATTTGATAGGATCAATGGTAGGGATCACAGTTAACGTCGTTTGGATACCTTATCCGGACTGTAGAGTAGAGCAAGCTTAGTATTTTCATCTAAATAACGTTGCAAAAAGACGTTATGAAGCGTTTGGAGAGAAAATTTGAAGAATTAGCGTATCGAAACAACCTTATTATGCGATAAGTCGAAGAAACGAATCGGCAATAGACGTAAAATCCGATTGATTGACGATATGTTCGGATTTACGTATCATTTATCGAAAGGAGAGAGGTGGAAGAAATTTCAATGTACCCTAATATTTTATGGCTGATGACCGACGAACAGAGGACGGATTCGTTGGGTTGTTACGGCAGCGCTTGGGCCAAGTCGCCCTACCTGGATCGTTATGCACGGGAAGGAGTTATTTTTCAAAATGCCGTAACCCCTGCTCCGGTATGCCAACCGGCCCGAACGGCCCTGCTGACAGGACAGTACCCGAACAAAAACGGCGTCTGGTACAATGTGGGGGGGAAGAACAGCACGCCCTTGCGGCTGCTTGTCCCCCTCTTCGAGGAGGCCGGCTACCGCACGGCCAGCTTCGGGAAAAGCCACTATCACAATCCGCAGCGAAGAGCGTTCCAGACGGAATACCGTAAAGTGATGGGCGACGTCGTCAAATGGTCGGGATACAACGAGAAATATCGGGAAGAAGACTTCGGAGCTGTGCATTATCCGCCAAAGCCTTATCCGTGGATTCTGGGAGGGACTTTCCCGGAGACGCTTTCCTTCAACGCTCCGCATACGCCGGTCATCCCGCCGTATCCGTTCGATCAGTTGATTGCAAAGGAGGATATCCGCTATCCGGCGGAATCCGAGGGCCCGTCTTCGGGGTCGCCTAGGTGGATTTCCGAGACGTTGCGGTCGTTTGCCGATTCCGCGCACTTGACCGACGAACAGATCCGGGATGCCCGCCGTTATTATTATGGGGAAACCGCTTATGTGGACTATCAATTCGGGGTATTGCTGGAATGGATGCAAGAGAGGAGACTGTTGGATAACACGATTGTGGTGTTTGTTTCCGACCATGGAACCCACATCGGCGATTACGGTTTGGTGCAGAAGCAAACTTTTTACAAT
>JAJFMO010000183.1 GCA_020697475.1 Paenibacillaceae bacterium
TATTCAGCTTCGCTGTCACCGGCATTTCGAGCGGCCAATTTGTCTTCCGATCCATGCAAGCCGGGGCCAATCTGCCGCAGCTGGAAGTCAGCGCCGATGAAACGATCAGCCGATTGCCAAGCGATGTGATGGCGCGGGGAGACAAGATTATCGGCCGGTATTCCCATCCAGGCGATGTGACGGATGTCGGTTATTTCGACGTCACCAAGCAGCCCTACGGGGCCAAGGGCGACGGCGTGGCTGACGACACCTTGGCCATTCAGCGGGCCATCAACGAGGCAAGGGACGCGAGGGTGGTCGTGTTCTTTCCGGCGGGCACGTATAAGGTTACGGATACGCTCGACGCCGTTCAGGGTCTGATTACGCAACAAGACCTCGAAGGGGAGAGAATAAGGATGAGGGCTTTTCCCAACGTACTTGCCGGACCTCGTCAGGGAAAACGCGCCGTGATCCGGCTGGTACCCGACGCCATCGGCTTTGGCGATGCCGCCCATCCAAAGCCGCTGGTACACTTCTGGTCGAGAGGAACAGGCGCCAGCACGGGCAAACTGGGTCCTACGGAGAATATGCCGGGTGTCAACTACAATCAAATGCTGATCGATGTGGATCTTGATTTGAGCGGGAATGCCGGTGCGATCGGCGTAGATCATGCGGCTTCCCAAGGGTCGGCTATAGAAGACGTAACCATTCAGGCGACGGGAGCTTTCGCGGGAATTCAGGATGCACCGGGCGCCGGAGGCGGAGTACACGGGATAAAAGTAAATGGCGGCCAATACGGCCTGTATATCTTGAACGGCAGTGTAACTGTAATCAGCGACATCACGCTGACCAACCAAAGCGTTGCGGCCGTTTATTATAAAGGAAGCGGAGCACTCCAGGCTGTTGGGGTGAACATTGAGGGAGCCGGAATCATCGGCGCGTCCTCAGGTACACCCTGGTCGGGGAATATTAGCCTGATTGATTCGGTCGTGAGTCTGGCAACGCCCGGCGCAGCCGTCAGCACGCCGCGCAATGTGTATATCAGCAATTCCTATTTCCATCAGGCTTCCACTTTGGTGGACATTACCGACAACGGCGTTCAGTATGTCGATCAGCCCGGCAATGCTTCGGGATGGCTATATGTCAAGGAGTATGCAGCAGGAACTACAGTCGTTCAATCACCCAAATGGTCAAAAGAAGATACGAAGGCTCCCATCCCGAAGGGGGCAACCCCTGTCCCCAATTGGGTGGATGGAGTGAAGTCAACTGATCCTGTTAAGGAATTAACGAATCCGTACTCGGGATGTGTGCCTTCGGACCTGCAAAGCAGGCACTCCTGGACCAAACCGTTCCCGTCCTGGCAAGATGCCGATACGGTCAATGTCAAGACAGCTTATGGAGCCAAGGGCGATGGCGCGACCGACGATACGGTATCCATTCAAAACGCTATAAACAGCCACAGCAAAGTATTTCTTCCCAGAGGGAAATACATGATTTCCCGGCCGCTTGTGCTTAAAGCGGACACCGTGCTGTTCGGCATCGGGAATGTCCAGACGCGGATCGCTCCGATCATCGAGGGGGCCGCTTCTGTGTATAAGGATCCTTCCGATCCCAAGCCGATCGTTGAGACGGTGGACGATCCCGACGCGACAACTACCCTTGCTTTCTTGGCGTTGTTGACTCCCCGGACGAGCAATGCGGTGTATGCCCTTGAGTGGAGGGCGGGACGCCATTCCGTCGTAAGGGATATCGACACGTCGTATGGTTTGGCGGCGCAAAAAGGGGGAGACACACTGACCCATCCTCTTATCGTGATTGAAGGGAACGGCGGAGGAAGATGGTACGAACTATGGAACGAAGGGTTTAACCCCGGTTCCGAAGCGCCGGGCTATCGCCGATTGACGGTCAGAAACACGACCCAGCCGCTTTCTTTCTACATGCTGAACTTGGAGCATGCGGTAAGCGATTATCAGGCGGAATTCGAAAACGTCCGGAATGTGAATATGTATTCCTACAAAGCAGAGGGAAACAAAACGTTGGTGAAAGTCAGCCATTCCAAACATTTTCGCCTGATCGGTTTCGGCGGGAATGCGATGTCGCTTGCGAATACGGGCAGCGTGTTGGTGGAAAACAGCGAAGACTTTGTCCTTGCCAACATGATGTTCCAGCAGCGTCCCAAAGGAGCGGGATCCCCGACGTCTTTCGACGGCGTGGCGGTCGATCCCAGCTCCAATTTTGTCGTCAAGGAGATCTCTCCGGATGGGGAGGTGACGACGCCGGGCTATGAGCAGATCGTCATTTACAAGCGCGGCAACCCTGGCGAATAGGCAAGTGAGCAACGAATTCTGAATCATGCGGTCTAACACCGCCGTGCGCGCCTGCTGCCCGACATATTGGAAAAATCCGGGATACACCGGGCTGTGAACAGGTTGTGCTGTACAAAGCAGCGGCCCGTGACCTACGGCCTAGTTCTAATGGTCTGGAATCCGTATTTGTACCCAAATATCCATTCGCTAACAATAGACAAAATCCGACAAAATAGATATAATTGCACCATAGGTCGCCAATTTGCCGACATGGATGCATACCGACACCGTCCTTTCGGGCGGTGTCTTTTGATGTGGCCCAAGACTGGAAGTCAGGTGAAGATAAAGCAAGCCGAATTAGGAGAATAAAGTTGAATAGGGAGTCCGACCGTGAAGATCAAAACCAAATTATTATTGGGTTTGACTACTTTCCCAGTGCTTATTTTGCTGCTTGCAGGCGTCGGATGGTTCCAGTATGCAAACCTGGACAACTCAACCTGGCTGTTGCAACAAAATTTTGAATCGGCGCGCTTGATCGAACAAATTCAGAATGGCATTAAAGACGAAGCGATTGCACTGAGGAACATTCTGTTCGAGAGGAACGATACGTCCTTATGGCTTGAGATCAACAAGCTCCAAAGGGCAAGGGATACCGTAACGCAAAGTATCGACTTGCTGGAGCCGTTAATGTCTACACCGGAATTGCGTATCATGACAGTAAAATTGTTTATGTCAAACCGGGATTACAACAATTATACGAAGAAAGTGATCTCTCGATTGTCGGATGGCGACAAGCAAGCAGTAGTGAACGATATAAACGATGGCGGGGATAAATTCCAGGATGAAATGATACAGAATATTACGAAAATGAGGGAAATAATAGGGGACGTTGAGGAAAATTCCCTCAACAGGATTTCGAAAAAATTGAAACATCTGTTATTTATAGGTATAGTCATTTCCTTGGCGGGTGTCGCGATCATGATCGGCACAGTGGCCGATGCTTTCAACCGGATGATCCAGTCGCTTGATAAAGAAGCAGGCAAGGAACAGGAAATGAACTGGATTACTTCAAATCATGCGAAAATAACAGCTCTTATGGCCAGCACTCGCGATCTGGAATCATTGGCGCAAGCTTTTCTGACCAAAGTGGTTCCTCTGGTCGAAGGTATCCATGCGGTTTTTTATTTGAAGGCGAGTACGCTGGAAGAGAAGCCGATGTATAAACTGTTATCTTCCTACGCGTTTTTGGAACGGAAACATCTGTCAAACACGTTTGCGATTGGAGAAGGGCTGATCGGACAAGTGGCTTTGGAAAAATCGGCGATATTGCTGACGGATGTCCCGGAAGATTACATCCAGGTCAAATCCGGTTTGGGGAAAGCCGCTCCCAGTCAGGTGTTCGTGCTGCCCGTTAAGTATAACGAGGAAGTGCTGGCGATTTGGGAGGTTGCGACATTCAAAGCCTTCAGCGAGAAGCACAAGAAGCTTCTTAATCAAGTGACTAGCAGCTTGGGGGTTGTTCTGGATAACTTAGTCGGGAGAATGGAACTCGCCAAATTGCTTAGAGAATCCCAAGCGATGACTGCAGAGCTGCAATTGCAATCCGGAGAGCTGAAAACCCGGCAGGAAGACTTGCAATCGGCTTATATAGAACTGGGTAAGCAAACTTTGGCGTTGAAGCAATCGGAAGATAAGCTTCAGGAGCAACAAAGAAAATTGGAGATTGCGAATTCCGAATTGAAAGTAAAGGCGGAACTGCTGGCGTTAAATTCGAAATACAAGACGGAGTTCCTGGCAAATATGTCACATGAACTGAGGACTCCGTTAAATAGCATGTTAATTTTGTCCAAATTGTTTTACGACAATCACGATGGAAGTCTTTCGAGTAAACACCTGGAGTATGCCGGAACAATCTATACTTCAGGTAAAGAATTGCTTGCCCTGATCGACGACATTCTGTATTTGGCGAAAATAGAAACAGGGAAAATGGAAGTTCATCTTGCGGTTGTTCAGTTGTCTGAATTGGCGGAATTTATCGAAGAGGAATTTCGGTCGGTTTCAGAACAAAAAGGGTTGGAATTCCGGGTTGTACTCGCAAGCGATTTACCTGCTGCAATTTACAGCGATCGTCGAAAAATTCAGCAAATCTTGAAAAATTTATTGTCCAACGCCTTCAAGTTTACAAAAAAGGGCAGCGTGATCATGGAAATACACCCATCGTCCAGGCTAAAGGGTTGGGCGGGTGTTACATTCACCGTCTCTGATACAGGAATAGGAATTCCGCAAGATAAGCAGGAACTGATTTTCCAAGCCTTTCAACAAGTCGACGGCTCTACCAGCAGAGAATATGAGGGTACGGGATTAGGTTTGTCGATTTGCCGGGAAACGGCTCAATTGCTTCAAGGCGAGATATCGGTGGAAAGCAAGGAAGGAGAGGGGAGCAAGTTTTCCCTATTTGTAAGCGATTACCAGACGCCGGATTGGGAGCGTAGAGATATTGGGAATCGCGAGGTTGCAGCGACGAATAATATTCCGGGTAAATCTGAAAGCGATACGGGCAAGTTGGATCACATGGACATGCTGAAGGGAAAGAAAGTGTTCCTCGTGGATACCGATGTTCGTAACGTATTTACCGTTACGAATGCGTTGGAATTGTATGGGATGGAGGTCATTTTTGCCGAAAACGGATTGGAAGCATTGGAGCTGTTGAAGAATCAATCCAGAGTGGATATTGTCATTGTAGATACAGCGGCGCCGGGCATAGATGGGTACGACATGATACGACAAATCAAGCAAATTCCGTTATTCAGAGAGTTGCCGATCGTTGTACTTTCATCCAAGGCGATGAAGGAAGACCGTGAAGAAAGCTTGAAAGCAGGCGCTAACGAATATATATCCAAGCCTGTACTTCCGGATCAACTGGTCTCATTGATCAGCCTATGGATATAGGAACAGTCTCCTACTCTAGTAGGAAACTGTTCCTATTTATTTAAGGTACTATTTATATAGGAACGATAGGCGATATCCTTCTGAAGTCTTACCCTGCATAATAAGGACAAACACTTGGGCGCGGGAGGTTGGACATATGGCAAACTCAGCGATCGGCAAGCAAATGACGGAGAAGGAATTAGCGTTGCTTATTAAGCACTTGAACCTTGAGCAAAGTGAAGCGGACTTGCTTCACGAGAGTCTCGGTGAAGTGTCGGAAATTCGCCTTTCAGGCGATGCGAAGCAGCAAGACGGATGGGTCGAAGTGAAGGATCAGCGGATCATTGTTCACGATCCGCTTCATGGCGGGGAATGGCCGGTACTCAGCTCGAAGGCGCCGGTGAAGTTGTTTGTGAATGGGGTCTATGTCGAGACGGAACGAACGGTGGCTTCGACGGACCGGGTATACTGGGAAATCGATGAGCGGGCGCTATTCGATATTACCGTATCAGAGGACAAGCTGGTTGCTAGTTTCCGCCTCCGTGCCAAAGATCGGTACGCTTGGAAGCTGGTCAAATCGGAGCCTGCCCTTAAGGCGATCGTTCAAGCGGTCGAAGATCCCAGCATTGTGCTCGAGTCGGTTCACATCAGCGATGTCGCCGCACAGATTGAGCGCAAATCGATTAAATCCAATCTGGATATCGCCGCGATTCATCGGGAGCTTACGTCTCCAACGTACCTTCCCGTTGTCGTTGCCAAAGGGAGAGCGGCTGTTCAAGGCCAGGACGCCAAGCTGGACCTATACTTCTCCGAACAGGTGGAGAGCCAGTTCTTCGAAATCGGCGGCGCTGTCGACTATCGCAACCATCTGCACATTCCATCAGTGAACGACGGAGATCTTATTGCGAAGAAAATCCCGTTGCAGGACGGAACGCCGGGTTACGATGTATATGGGGATGTCCTGATGCCCGCGCCTGCCAAGGACATCATAGCTGTCGCCAAGTCGGGTGTCGAGTTGACCCCCGAAGGGGAAGTGATCGCAAGAAAAGTGGGCAGACCGAGAATGACTGGGGGCAAAATTCGTACGTTCGATGTTTCCACTGCCTACATCGTATCGGGGAATGTCGATATGGAAACCGGTAACATTGTGTTCTCCGGCGATGTGATTGTATACGGAGACGTCACGGATCGCATGATCATTGAATCGCTGGGCAACGTGTACATATTCGGCTGTGTCTATAATGCGACGATTACAGCCACCGGCAGTATTCACGTCAGGGGCAACGTACTGGGAAGCAAGCTGTATTCGGGCTATTTCGGCGTGATGTTCAACCGCCTGTACAACACCTCGAAAGCGTTGAGCGAACAACTGGAGAAGTTGCTCTCAGCCGCGATGATGCTTGAACAAGCACTGGCGGCCAAAAGGCAAACGGTTCGCTTCGGACAGCTTGCGTTGCTGCTGATGGAGAATAAATTTCCTGAAATTCCTTCCACCATGAAAGAACTGCTTGCGGTTGTCGCGAGCATACAGCATATCAAGAAGAAGGAGTATGAAGGGATTCAAGAGATGTCCGGGATGTTCCTGCAGCCGGCTCGGATGGTGGAGATGGCGACTCTCAGCAACGTTCAGGGCTTGATCGCCTTGCTTCGGGATACCCACCAGGAAGTGGAGCGGATGCAGGAGAGTGCGGTGAAAATTATCATCAACCAATGTCATAACAGCGAATTGAAGTCCAACGGGGATATCGTCATTCAGCGGGAAGGCGTGTTGCTGAGCGATTTGTTCTCCACCGGGAACATTCACTTCAGGAATGAGGATTCGGTATGCCGTGGGTCC
>JAJFMO010000184.1 GCA_020697475.1 Paenibacillaceae bacterium
CAATGCGGTGGACGACGCTTGGGATTTCAAGCGGCAGGAGCCGTATACCCCGGACAACTACCGCGAAGCTCTGGAAATCAAGCTGACCGCGATCCAGAATGACCTGAACCAACGGTTCGGCAAGTTTCCGGCGCTGTATGCCAACAATATGAAGAGCAAGGTTTATTACCCCGGTCACGGCGAAGTAAAAAAGTTACTTGAACCAACAAACATCAAGCCGCGGCCGCTGGACGGCTTTAGCGTGGAAAGCTTCGCCGGAAGCTTTGCCGCCAAAGCGGCGAAGCGCGACGAGAACGGCCCCAAGTACATCGGGCCGAACGCATGGCGCGACAACGTCAAGATGGTCATGGATGCGGCTCAGGCGGGGGCGGCGGCGCTGCCGATGATCGCCAACGCCGGTGTGAAGAGCGAGCTGCTGGAGAAGGCCGGCCCGATCCGCGACAAATTCGAGCTGTTCGCCTATGCGAGTTACTTGATGGCGGTGGAAGCGAACGGCAAGCGATGCTCGGCCTCCCGGCCTTCTACCAAGAAGGCGGCAAGCGATATGCCAAGCTCAGCCCCATATATACGCTGGCGATCGGCAAGCCACTGGAAAGCCGCAAACCGGACGATGTCGACGGATACCGGCCGCAAGGGCACGCGAGCTATATGAGGACATTCGCCAATGGAATCGCCTTGGTCAATCCGACGGCGAAGAAGGACGCCGGAATCGATCTGCCGCAACAGTATATCGACCCTTCGACGGGAGACAAGGTCACCATGATAGACATGGACGGGCAAACCGGTAAAATTTTGCTGCTCAAGCAGCCGTAAGGAGAGGCGGTCGAACGGATGGAGCTCAGACAAATCGAATATTTCATCGAAGTGGCCAAGCTGGAGCACGTGACGGAAGCGTCTTATGCACTGCATGTGGCGCAATCCGCGGTCAGCCGGCAAATCCTGAAGCTGGAAGCGGAGCTCGGTGTCAGCCTGTTCACCCACGAAGGGCGTAAAGTGAAGCTGACGCCGATCGGCAAGACGTTCCTGAGCTACATGGAACAGCTCATGAAAGTGATGGAGAAAGCGAAGCAAGAGATCAACGAATTTCTCGACCCGGAGAAAGGCTCGATCCGCATCGGGTTCCCCAGCAGTCTGGCGGCGCATATGGTCCCGAGCATGATTTCCGCGTTTCGCGATCTGTATCCGAACGTTCACATTCACCTTCAACACGGTTCCTACAAGGAATTGGTCGACTGGGTCGTGGGCGGCGAGATGGATTTGGCGGTGATGGGGCCGGTGCCGGAGAACGAGGATCAAGTGCGCAGCGACATTTTATTCCTGGAAAATTTCATGGCCCTGCTTCACACCCGGCACCCGCTGGCCGGCAAACCTTTTCTACAATTAAGCGAGTTGAAAAATGATTCGTTCGTGCTGTTCCCGAAGGACTACGTGTTGAGGGAAATCGTCGTCGATGCGTGCGAGCAGAACGGCTTCCGGCCGAAAATCGCCTTCGAGGGCGACGATTTGGATGCGATCAAGGGCTTGGTGGCCGCCGGGCTGGGGATCACCTTGCTGCCGGAAATCGCGATGACCGACAACATTCCTCAATCGACGGTCAAAATCCTGATCACCGACCCTTGCGTAACTCGCAACGTCGGTCTGATCACCCCGGCCAATCGCGATTTACCGCCAACGGAGAAGCTGTTTTATGAATTTTTGTTGAACTTCAAAAAAGACCGCGACTGGGTAGAGGGGTGATCTCCAGTCGCGGTCTTCTATACAAATGAGAGGATAATAGCGGGGTTTATGTTTTGATTATACGATGCCTTGGGCGAGCATGCTGTCGGCGACTTTCAGGAAGCCTGCGATGTTGGCGCCGACAACGAGGTTGCCGGGATAGCCGTATTCATCTGCAGCTTGCATGCTGACTTTATAAATATTCTCCATGATGCGGTGCAGCTTCTGGTCAACTTCCTCGAACGTCCAGGAAGTGCGGATGCTGTTCTGCGACATTTCCAGCGCGGAGCAAGCAACCCCGCCGGCATTGGCGGCTTTGCCCGGTCCGAACAGTACGCCTTCTTGGATAAAGAGCTCGGTTGCTTCCAGCGTCGTCGGCATGTTGGCGCCTTCGCCCACAGCTTTCACACCATTGGCAATCAACAGCTTAGCTGATTGCTCGTTCAACTCGTTCTGCGTAGCGCAGGGCAGAGCGATGTCGCAAGGAATGCTCCAGATCCCTTCGCAGCCATCAAAATATTCTGCGCGCGGATGCTCGTTGACATATTCTTTGATCCGCTTGCGTTCAACTTCTTTGAGCCGTTTGACCGTATGCAATTGAATTCCGTCCGGATCGACGATGTAGCCGCTGGAATCGCTGCACGCGATCACTTTCGCGCCCAGCTGCTGAGCTTTCTCGATGGCATAGATCGAGACGTTCCCGGAACCGGAGACGACGACCGTGCTTCCTTGGAAGTCCAAGCCCTTGCCGTGCAGCATTTCTCTGACGAAGTATACGAGTCCGTATCCGGTCGCTTCCGTCCGAACCAAGCTCCCGCCATAAGGCAGTCCCTTGCCCGTCAATACTCCGTTCTCGCTGCCGCGCAGACGCTTGTATTGGCCGTATAAGTAGCCGATTTCTCTGCCGCCGACCCCGATATCCCCTGCAGGAACGTCGGTGTCTTGGCCGATATACTTGTGAAGTTCCATCATAAAGCTCTGGCAGAATCTCATCACCTCGTTATCGGATTTGCCCTTCGGATCGAAGTCGGATCCGCCCTTGCCGCCGCCGATCGGTTGACCGGTCAAGGAGTTTTTGAAGATTTGCTCAAATCCCAAAAACTTGACGATGCTGGCATTAACGGAAGGATGCAAACGCAAACCGCCCTTATACGGTCCGATGGCGCTGTTGAACTGAATGCGGAAACCGCGGTTGACTTGCACTTTGCCTTGATCGTCCACCCACGGTACGCGGAAGAGGATGGCTCTCTCAGGCTCGACGATACGATCCAAAATACCGGCTTCCTTATACTTAGGATTCTTTGCAATAACCGGTACAAGAGAATCCAGGATTTCTTTCACGGCCTGGAGGAATTCACTTTCATTCGGATTGCGTTTTACTACGGTTTGATAGACTCCATCTACATACTCTCTTGCAGCTTCGAGGGCTGCCGTGTTGCTGACTACTGCGGAGTTGCTCATTGCCTTCACCTCAACCTTAATTTTTCTATATCATAACGTGATTGCGGGGCATGAACAACATTGATTTTAGATATAGTTCATGCCGAAACGGCATAATGTTGCGGACAAGAAGGTTTGGGGAACATTTTCCTGCACAATTATTGTTTGCACTTCCAACGGTCAAGATGTAAAATTGGGAAGTATGCAATCCATGTCGAATCCGCACGGATCATGGAAATATCGATAGCAAAGGAGGATGTCCCTCTTATGACAGACGCAATGAAGCAACCCATGACTTCTGCAGACTCGGATGCCGGCAGCGGTGCCACAGCCGTCGCCACCGGCACACAGGCCGATGTGCTCGATCAGCTGCTCAAGCCTGAAGTTCAGCAATCCCTGGCGGTGTTGATCGACAACTTGCCGAAATTGGCGGAGATGGTAACGGTTCTGACCAAGACTTTTGATACGGTTCAGTCGATTGCAACCGACCGCATCTTCATCGAAGATATGGCCAGCGGCATGAGTGAAATCGTCAAACCGGTCAAGGATAAGGTGAAGAATATTGCGGCGGCGGCGATCGAAGCCGGCGAACGCTCGCAAGCCGAAGAAACGACGATCGGCTTGTTCGGTCTGCTCAGAATGTTGAAAGATCCGCAAATGCAGAAGATGTTCCGATTTACTCAGGCGTTCCTGGAGATTACGGCGCAACGGCAAGCGGAACGTTAATCGCGTAGCGCGTACGGTACGCAATTGGACGAGACATGTAATGGAGAAGATAAGAACGGAGGCAAGCAGTATGGCCAAACAGATATTGATCTTGGGCGGGGGCTATGGCGGTCTGTTAAGCGCATTGACGGCGCGTAAATATATGTCGTCGGAAGAAGCTTCAATTACCGTAGTCAATAAAGTCCCGTTTCACCAAATCATTACCGAATTGCATCGGCTGGCCGTCGGGGATTTGACGGAGAAGAACGTCGCCCTGCCGCTGGACAAGCTGCTCCGCGGCAAAGACGTCAATCTGATCGTCGGCACGGTGCAAGGAGTAAAGCCCGATGAGCGTACAGTAACCCTGGAGGACGGAACGAAGCTGACCTATGACGCGCTCGTACTGGCAATGGGCAGCGAGACGGCGTTCTTCGGCATCCCGGGCTTGCAGGAGAATAGCTTCTTGCTCAAGTCGGTGAGAGATGCGAACAAGCTTCGCGAACATATGGAAGGCTGCATCGCGGAATACGCCCAGAGCAAGAATAAGGCTGCGGCGAATTTTGTCGTGGGCGGAGGCGGCTTGACCGGGATCGAACTGGTCGGCGAATTCGCCGATATGCTGCCGGGGCTATGCCGCAAGTATGCGGTTGACCCGCAAGAAATTTCGATTTATTGCATCGAAGCGATGCCGACGATTTTGCCGGGCTTCCCGAGCGAATTGTTGAATCGCGCCCAAACGTCTTTGGAAGCGCGCGGAGTGACGTTCCTGACCAATCTTCCGATTACGGAGATGAAGGAAACGGCTGTATCGCTGAAGGACGGCAGCGTGATCGAGACGAAGACGCTGGTATGGACCGGCGGCGTTCAAGGCAACACGGTTGTCGCCAACTCCGGCATCGAAGTCAACCGCGGACGCGCTACGGTTAACGAGTTCCTGCAATCGACCTCGCATCCTGACGTATTCCTCGCAGGAGATTGCGCCGTGGTCATGGCTCCGGAAGGGCGCCCCTATCCGCCGACAGCGCAGCTGGCTTGGCAGATGGGCGAGGAAGTCGGCTATAACATTTTCGCACAATTCCATGGTTCTCCGATGAAGACGTTCAGTCCTGTATTCTCGGGAACGTTGGCCAGTCTCGGCCGCAAGGACGCGATCGGCACCGTTGGCGGCAACAAGACGGAACTGAAGGGCCTGCCTGCCTCCTTGATGAAGGAAGCGAGCAACGTTCGCTATTTGTCGCACATTAACGGTTTGTTCTCGTTAGCTTACTAAACATATCCATAGCGGCAATGAAGCTTGAAGCTGCCCCTGTCGATCGACATTGAGGCAGCTTTTTTGCGTTTTTTTTGGGTTATCGTTTGATGAAAGGCTAATCGCTTTTGAGCTTGGCATAAGTCAGATGATCGCAAATAATGAAAAGCCGGGCGTCGTCATCGATTCTCTCATTCAGGCGGCGGTTGATATCCAGTCGCGACCCGTCTGAAATCAAGGTGGCTCCTTGCGCAAGCAACTCGTCAAAGGCGTGCCGATAAGTACTCCAATGCGGCAGCTTGCCAATTTCGTAAAGATCTTCCCCCCGATGCTGAGTGAGCAACTGAGATACAATCTTCGATGTGCCGGGATGGAAGGCGGAACGGACGGCCAATTGGGAGATCGTCTCGGAACCGACGATAAATTCGTTAATGTCGATATGGGTGAAGTTGTCGATGTTTTGTTTATCCATAATTTCCACTATCGAATAGACGTTGTTGTACAGTCGTTCGATTGTGGTGGCGATCAGCAGCGTCTTCCCGTCGATGAAGGCGGTGTCCCGGATCGTGCGATTGTACTCTGTCGTATCGTCGGCAAATACAAAAACCGCACGGGATTGGGAGATATTGGCCATGTCCAACGTTTGCTTCTGAGAGGGGTTTCCTTGAATGTAGCGAACTCGATCGTGATCAACCGGCGAACGTTCCATTGTATCGATGAGTACGATTTCGGCTTGAGGATCATTGTTCAATATTTCCTGTAAGGCCAATTCCGAATGCTTGCTCCAGTGAACGATGACAAAGTGGCGTTGTCCGCGATAGGGCAATTTTCCTTCCTCCTTTTTCCGTTTGTACGCTAAAATCCGGTCGACAATTTTGCCGATGATGACCGAGATGAGTCCGATCCCGAACAGGTACAGGAAAATTCCAAGACATTTGCCGACAACGGAATGCGGGTAGAAGTCTCCGTATCCGACCGTGGTTACTGTGGTCATAACCCACCAAAACCCATCGAAGGGGGTTGGAAAATGATCCGGCTCCAGAAAGTGAATGGAGAATGAGCAGATTGTAAACAACAGCAAAGTTCCGACGAACAGGAATCCGTTGTTTGCGCGACGCAGCTTTTGCATTAACCTTTGCACAAGGAACATCATCATCCCTCCAACAACAAATTATAACATAGCGCTATATCCATATTTAAGAAATGGGGAAGATTACCGCATCGTTTACATTGAATTTACACGCTTGCCGTATCCTATGAAGGCTGGCTGTTCTTGCTTCGTGGAAGGAATAGGTGTTAAATGTAGCTTTAGATGTGGGGAATTTTTATCCATTTTGTCCTAGGGGAGGGCGGGAAATTGATCCGTTTATTCAAATATTTGCGGCCTTATACGGTGCCGATTATCGGCGTGCTCGTGCTCATCTTTCTGCAATCATTGGCCCAATTGTACTTACCGACGCTGATGGCGGACATCGTCGATATCGGCGTGGTGCAAGGCAACACACCGTACATTCTGGAAATCGGCGGCTTCATGCTGTTGGTGGCGGCGCTCGGAACGCTGTGCACGGTGGCGGCGAGCTACTTGTCGGCGAAGGCGGCAACCGGCTACGGCCGGGACATTCGCGGCAAAGTGTTCGCGCATGTCGAACAATTCTCGCTGAACGAGTTCGACAGCTTGGGCACGGCTTCCTTGATTACGCGGACGACGAACGATATTACCCAGGTGCAGAATGTTACCTTCATGATGCTGCGCATGTTCGTGACTGCACCGATGATGTGTATCGGCGGAATCATCATGGCGGTGTCGGTCGACGCCAAGCTGTCGCTGATTCTTGTCGTGTCGTTGCCGGTGCTGGTCGGGACGATTGCTCTGATTGTCCGGAAAGGCGTTCCTTTGTTCAAAACGATGCAGTATAAGCTGGATAAAGTGAATCTGGTGCTGAGGGAAGGGCTGACCGGCATCCGGGTTATTCGTTCGTTCAACCGGATGAATTACGAGAAAGAGCGATTCGCCGGGGCGAACAAGGATTTGACTGACACGGCGATGCGGGCAAATCAAATTATGGCGGGCATGATGCCGGCGATGATGATGGTGATGAATTTATCGACGATTGCGATCATGTGGTTCGGCGGCCTTCGCATTGACCAGGGGGATTTCCAGGTCGGCGGGCTGATGGCGTTC
Organism: Paenibacillaceae bacterium; assembly: GCA_020697475.1. Classification (GTDB taxonomy): domain Bacteria; phylum Bacillota; class Bacilli; order Paenibacillales; family NBRC-103111; genus JAJFMO01. The sequence goes on from JAJFMO010000184.1 coordinate 7,293, forward strand.
ATCCAATACGCGATGCAGATCATGTTCTCGCTGATGATGCTGTCGATGATGTTCTCCATGTTGCCGCGGGCGTCCGCGTCTGCGGTGCGGATCAACGAAGTGCTCGATCGGAAGCCGGGGATCAAGGATCCTCGAGGTGACGGCGATCATCGGCGGCACCGGTTCGGGCAAGTCGACGCTGATTAATTTGCTGCCGCGATTCTATGACCCGGACAGCGGGTCGATCCTTGTCGACGGGGTAGAGATTCACGAGATGACGCAAGAGGAGCTTCGGGCGAAAATCGGATATGTGCCGCAGAAGGCGGTGCTGTTCACCGGCTCGATCGCCGACAATATCCGGTTCGGCAAGGAGGACGCGAGCGAGGCGGAAGTGTGCTACGCGGCGGAGATTGCCCAGGCGAGCGAGTTTATCACTGGGATGCAGGACGGCTACGGCTCGGAGCTGGCCCAAGGCGGGACGAATTTGTCCGGCGGGCAGAAGCAGCGGCTATCGATCGCGCGGACGCTGGTGCGGAGGCCGGAGATTTATATATTCGACGACAGCTTCTCGGCGCTCGATTATAAGACGGACGCCAAGCTGCGGGCGGCGCTGAAGCAAGAGACGGCGGAGTCGACCGTGTTGATTGTGGCGCAGCGGGTGAGCACGATCATGGACGCGGATCGGATCATCGTGCTCGAAGACGGGCGGATCGCCGGGATCGGCACCCACCGGGAGCTGCTCGCCGGCAACAAAGTATACCGGGAGATCGTGTCCTCCCAGTTGTCCGAGGAGGAGATCGCATGAGCGAAGGGAACAACAGACAAGGCGGGGCGCCTTCTCCAGGCGGTTCTGGCGGGCAGGGTGGCTCTGGCGGAATGGGGGGGCCAGGCAGACCCGGAGGCTTCGGCGGCGGAATGCACCGAATGAGCATGCCTGCGGAGAAGGCCAAAGATTTCAAGGGAACGCTCAGGCGGTTGCTTGTTTATTTGCGGCCGCATAAGGCGCGGCTGATGGTCATTGTGCTGATGGCTGTGCTGGGCACGCTGTTCGGCATTATCAGCCCGAAAATTCTCGGCAACGCCACAACGATCTTGTTCGAAGGGTCAATTGCCAAGATGAAGGGCGTGCCGGGGGCGACGATCGATTTTACGGCGATCGGGAATATTTTGCTCGTACTCGTCGGACTTTATTTGTTCAGCTCCTTTTTCACCTGGTTGCAACAATATATGATGGTCGGCGTATCGCAGAAGCTCGTCTACGCCCTGCGCAAAGACGTCAACGACAAGCTGTTCCGTTTGCCGCTGAAATTTTTCGATTCCCGTACGCATGGGGAAATTTTGAGCCGGGTAACAAACGATGTGGACAATATCAGCTCGACGCTGCAGCAAAGCTTGATGCAGTTGATCTCGGCGGTCATTACGCTTGTCGGGGTCATAGTGATGATGCTGACGATCAGCGTGTGGCTGACATTGATTACGTTTATTACGTTGCCTCTCAGCGTCTTGTTCACGAAGGTTGTGGTGAAACGTTCGCAGCGGTATTTCATGGGTCAACAGAAGTCGCTCGGCGAATTGAACGGCCATGTGGAGGAAATGTTCACGGGGCACACGATCGTCAAGGCGTTCGGGCTGGAACGCAAGTCGGTCGGCAAGTTCAACACGATCAACGATCGGCTGTATCAGGCGGGCTGGCGGGCGCAATTTATTTCCGGCATCATCATGCCGCTTATGATGTTCATCGGCAATATCGGATATGTGCTCGTGTGTGTGGTCGGCGGCATCCTGGTCACCGGGCGGGCGATCACGATCGGGGATGTGCAGGCGTTCATCCAGTATTCGCGGCAATTTACGATGCCGATCAACCAAATGGCCAACATTTCGAATGTAATCCAGTCGACGATTGCGTCGGCGGAGCGGGTGTTCGAGCTGATGGATGAGCAGGAAGAAGTCGCAGAACCGGCTGTGATCAAGGAGATCAAGTCGCCACGTGGGGATGTCGCATTCCGGAACGTCGATTTTGGATACAAAGAAGATGCGTTGTTAATCGAGGGCATGAACATCGATGTGAAGTCGGGGCAGACGATCGCGATTGTTGGGCCGACGGGAGCGGGCAAAACGACGCTGGTCAACTTGTTGATGCGGTTTTACGAGCTGGGCGATGGCGCCATCACGGTGGACGGCGTCGATATTCGTGAGTTGAGGCGTAGCGATTTGCGCAGTCTGTTCGGGATGGTGCTGCAGGATACGTGGCTGTTCAACGGCACGATTCGCGACAACATCGCTTACGGACGCGAAGGGGTGACGGAACGGGAAGTTGTGCGGGCGGCCAAGGCGGCGTATGCCGACCATTTCATTCGCACGCTGCCGGAGGGATACGATACGGTGCTGAATGAAGAGGCGTCGAACATTTCGCAAGGGCAAAAGCAGCTGCTCACGATCGCTCGAGCTATATTGGCCGATCCGGCGATCTTGATTCTGGATGAGGCGACGAGCAGCGTGGACACGCGGACAGAAGTGATCATCCAGAAGGCGATGACGGAGCTGATGCAAGGCCGCACGAGCTTCGTGATCGCGCATCGGCTGTCGACGATCCGCGAGGCGGACCTCATTCTCGTGATGAATCACGGCAGCGTGATCGAGCAGGGCACGCACCGCGAGCTGTTGGCGCAAGGCGGCTTCTACGCCGACTTGTACAACAGTCAGTTCACTGCCGGCAAGGCGCAGAACGTGAGCTGAGCAGTGATGGGTTGAAGCAGTGGCGGGTGCTCGGGTGCGTGCTGTGGCGCGGGTGTGTGGGTGTGAGGCGGTTGTGCGCTGAGCGGGTCGGTGCGGTGGAGCGTATCGTATCGTTCAGGTCCGTGGCAGAAGGGGATGGCTCAAATAAACCTTGATCTGCTCTAACGGCCACAGCGTACGCTTAACGTTCAGGTGGGCGAAGGCTGAATTTTAACGGCCGCCACAGCAGCTTACAGGGCAAATTAGCGGTTAAGAGCGGCCGATCAAGCCTCTAAGCCGCTGTGGTGTCCGCAAACCGGACGAAAGTCCATTTTTCCCACTCTAAGCTGCTGCCATGACCGTTAAAATTTCGAGGGCTGCAGCATTAAGCGAATAATCGAGAGCGAAAATGAAAAGCAAAGGCCCTCCATAATCTGTACCCTATAGAGTAGACACTTTAAAAAAGTCTCTCTGTAGGGTACTTTTTGTTTACGATGAAAAATGGGAAGCAGGTGTGGGAATGAGTAAAAAGATATTTACAGAGAAAGAAATCGGGCAACTCTCAAAAAATCCATATGTTAAGTCAGTTACATCAAAGGCAATTACATATACGGATGAATTCAAGAAACTCTTTATCTCAGAAAATAATAAGGGAAAGCTACCAAGGGCTATTTTCGAGGAGTGCAATTTTGATGTACATGTAATCGGACTCCACCGGGTAAAATCCTCGGGGAAAAGATGGCGTACGAGCTACCGAGAGAACGGTGTCTTGGGTTTTGCAAGATACAAGAAGCCAATCCTCTGGAAGGCCCTTAAAGAGAGAACTGACGTTGGAAGAAAAGAATGCCAGGCTGGAAGCACAAATTGCCTTATTAAGGGGGGAGAATGAACTCTTAAAAAAGATTCGTGCTGCGGAAAGGGGGTTGAAAGAAAAGTAACTTTATCCCCTTGCCAGAAATATGTATTGATCCATAACGTTATTCAGAAATACGGTCTTCATCGAATGGTAAGCCATTTGTGTAGCATAGCCGAGGTTTCCAAGAGCGGCTACTACAGGTATTGGTCTCCCGACGCCATGGATAAGCGAAAACAAAGAGAACAGGAGGATGAAAAGGTAAAAGAAAAGATACTGAAAGCCTTCCATTTCAAAGGACGTAAGAAGGGGGCTCGTTCAATCAAGATGCCTTTGGCAGGGCAATTTAAGATTGTTTACAACTTGAAACGGATCGGGAGAATTATGAGGAAATACGGCATTGCATGTCCGATCCGAAAGTCAAATCCCTATAAAAGGATGATGAAGGCCACATTGGAGCACCGGGTAGTTCCTAATCTATTGAATAGGGAATTTAAGCAGGATACCCCCTTCAAAGTGTTGCTGACAGATATCACTTATTTATATTACGGTGCAGGCAAGAAAGCTTTTCTGTCAACGATCAAGGACAGTTCAACCAATGAAATACTGGCTCATCATGTATCAGACAGAATCACGATGGACCTTGC
>JAJFMO010000608.1 GCA_020697475.1 Paenibacillaceae bacterium
CTGTCCAATTTCAATTTAGCGGAAAATGGAGCCCCATTATCGTTCAGCCGGTCGAACAACCCGGTTCCCTCTATCTCCTCTCGCTTGTCCGTACCCGACACAATTCCTAAGGACGCGCTCGCCAGAGTCGAGCCGATGGCCTATTTGCGGGTGATCGGCGGGATCGGTCGCTCCAAGGCGAACAAATCTTCCTCCATCGCCGCCGCTTTTTGCATCAACGTGGTGCGCGCATCTTGTACAGCCTGGTTATACACGAACGGCCCCAACTCCCGGAGCATGAAGTCGAGGAGGTTGTCCGCCGCCAGTTCGCCGATCTCCTCGCCGCGTTCCTCCATAAAGTAGTGGCGAATTTGCTCCTTCATCCGGATTGTTGCCTCGCGAGGCAGCCTGATTGTTTTCATCAGAATGGTTCCTCCCACGTGCCGAAGACGGCTAGAAAAATTCAAGCGCAATAGTGCACGATAATTTTATTGAAAAAGGCCATTAAGCAAATTCAGATGCAAAAATGCACCTTGTGACTGCAGTTTAGTGCGAGAGGGTCGCATCAAGCGCACAATTGCACTTCATTCGCAAAAAATACGTCTGCGCGCGAAATAAAGTGCATTTTTGCTCTATAGTCGCATTGGCGCAGTAACAACCCCACTACAGCTTATACACGCGCATCGCGTTACGGCGCATGACTTTGTCAAGCGCATCCGGCGATATGGCGGCGAAGAACGCCTCGGTCGCCTGTACGGCGGTGGCGTACTCGCCCTTCATCTCCAGCAGCGGCCAATCCGAGCCGAACAAGCAGCGATCTTCGCCGAACGCTTGCCAGGCGGCTTCAAGCACCGGCGCATAACGGGCGGGGTCGGTGGGTGCGGGGTCGGCGGCCAAGGGAAGGAGGGCGGACGTTTTGATGCAAACGTGTGCAAATCCGGACATATCGTCCAGCAACCGCAAGAAGTCTTGCGAGACCACTTCGGCATCGGTGCGAACCCGGGCAAAATGCTCGATCACGAACGTCACATCGGGATTGGCAGCGACTAATCCACGCATCGACCCAATGCCGCCAACGTCGCCGAGAAATTCCATCACGTTGGCCGGCTTGCCTGCCAAGTGGGCGACATTGCGCGAGGCTTGCTCGCCGGGAGCCTCCATGCAGTGAAAGCGGAACCCGCGGAACTTGGGGTAAGCGCTGAAGCGATCATATTGCGAGATGAAGTCGGGGTTGTTGGGCGCGCTCGCTCCGATGAAGGCGGCGACACTCGGATCGTCGTGGTGCGTCTGAAACACGTACTCCAGTTGCCCCGGGTCTGCGCTGCAAGCGACGACGACAGCACGGGTGATGCCAACCGGTTCGGCGACAGACCGAAAGTCGTCCGGCTCCACCCGGCGATAGATCTTCCAGTCGTCCGGCGGCCAGCCGTAATCATGAACGGCCGGGTCATACAGATGGATATGGGCATCGATTTTCATATAAATCGCACCTTTCCATGTTTATTAAGGTGAAAGTCCCTAACATAATCATTGTCTCCCAGATTTGTCCATTCAGTTCGTCATTTAAGGCTCATTAAAGACATCGTCAAACTGGGTATCGCCATTTATTCTTCAAAACTGGTAGCTAAGCTCCCTCACAATGAAACCGTTTGCCACTGGCACCAGGATGATGCTTATTATGCCAAAGTAGCTCCAAGCGAGACGAGAATGTCGATCTGGGTTCCGATGCTTGATGCCAATGAGGAGAACGGATGCTTGTGGATTGTATCATGTCCGTGCTGACGAATCCGCAGAACAGCAAAGAATTCGGCGTAGATTCCTCCCGGATTAAAGGCAAACATGAGCCAAGGATGTCAATTCTGCGCTGAGAGATTTCGCTGAAGGGCTGAATCAAGCGATCAATGCGGAGAAAGCAAAAGAACACCGGCAGAACAGGTGGGGAAGCATTCGCATTCGACGTAGGGCATGTTGAAAATAACACCATCGTAGCAACCGCTTTGTGCGATGGTGTTATTTATTCATCTAAATTTCAATCAACATGCCTTGCTTTGATGTTTCTTGATCGCGTTCGCGCAGCTCGGTAAACTTGGCCATGTACTTATCCACCGTCAGTACGAACGTCGCATGAGACCAGGTAAGCGGCGCAACGGAAACGGGCTCGCCGCTGAACGGATCCAACTGTTCCGGCAGCACTCCGCTTTCCATCGCCCGGCTGACGACCCACTCGAGCGTCCGGCGCGGAGATTCCATATCCGCCAAGGTGCGAGCGCACGCGATCTCCCACTCGGCGACCCATAACGTGCAAATAATCCACGGGTTTCCGGGCACATTGTCGATGTCGTTCGACCGCTGAAAATAATAATCGTGCTGGTAACGCGCGATCCCGCCGATCGACGTGCGCACCGCAAGCCCGCGCTTGATCCCTTGCATCGTGCTGACCATTCGCGGATCGTCGGCCGGCAGCACGCCGAATTCGAACAGGCCGTAGACGCTGCTCTCCAACGTTTTATCCTTAGTCCAGCCGCTCACCGACGAATACAAGCCGCGCACGAAGCGTTGCTCCCCTTCATCCCACAGATGCTCCAGAATGCCCGCCTTGATCCGCTCGGCCGCCCGCCGGTAACGAGAAGAGCGCTCGTCGTCGCCGAACAAGCTGCAGAAATTGGCTGCCGCCTCCAAGCCGCCGTATACCGCAGCTGCGGTAAACGTATAAATCCCGTAGCGTTCCTCCCATAAGTCATAGCTCGGTTTGGGTAAATTCAGATCTTCTTCAATGTACAGCGACATGAACCGCGCCGCCCGCCGAATCAACGTGCTATAGAGAGACTGAGGAAGCTCGATGACTCCATGCCGCTCGAAATCCCGCCACAAAGCAAACAGCGTCAGCCCGGTCTCGTCCTCCTGAATCGGCAGGTGATATTTTCCCCCCGCGATATACGGATGCCAGCTCGAACCGACCGTCCCGTCGGGATTGTATTTGTGGTGCAAGTACCCTTCAGGCGCCATCACCCGATCGCAAAATTCGAAGAAAGGAAACGCCATTCCCTGATACCCGGCCATTGACATCGCATAAGCGACCAGCGCCCCGTCGCGCGGCCACATATAGCTATAATGATCGCGGTTGCTGTGCAAAATATCGGAGTCGTTCGCCGCCACGATCGCCCCCCGCACGTCGGTTTGCGTCCGGACGATCAGCAGACTCAGTTTATACAAGTTCATAATTCCGTCGCTGAGATCGCCGAAATTGCGCGGCGCTTTGTTGACCCAACGCTGCCAGTATATTTCCACCCGATCGAGCAGCTTGCTCGGATGGCTCTCCTTGACATACTGATCCTTCTTCTTCACTTCCTCCAGCGTCCCGCCCGCCGACAGCCAATAGTACACCGTCGCGATGGCCGTCG
>JAJFMO010000185.1 GCA_020697475.1 Paenibacillaceae bacterium
CGAAAAAATGGTATGATGACTCTAATTGCACAAAGTTTGATAGAGAAGGAGCTTTTGCCGATGAACCAAACGAAGCGACCGAATATTGTTTTAATTACGACGGATACCCAACGTTGGGATACTCTCCGCTGCATGGGCAGCGAATTTGCCAAGTCGCCTAACCTCGATCGGCTGGCATCGGAAGGCGTGTTATTCACGCAAGGGCATACGTCTTCGCCGGTGTGTTCGCCGGCGCGCAGCTGCCTGATGACAGGAGTACATACGCCGGTGCACGGCTGTATTGAGAACGGAATCAAGCGGCAGACGCATTTTCCGGTGTTTCCCGATTTTCTGAAAGAACAAGGGTACACGAATATAATGGTAGGCAAATGCCACTTCGGCCCGATTCCCAATTCGTTCGATGTTGTCCACGAGACGACGGAGAAGGGCAGCGACACCAACGACGCTTACGCGAAATTTATTCGTCCGCTAGGCTATTCGCGCGCCAGCAGCCATCCGAATCCGGTGCCGGAGGAGTTGTTCATGGAGGCGTTCCTCGTCGACACGTCGATACGTGAAATGGAGCGGGCGACAGCGGAGGACAAAGGGCCGTTCTTCCTATTTTGCTCGATGGTGAGCCCGCACGCTCCGATCGACCCGCCGGGACGGTGGGCGCACCTGTACGACGACGTCGAGCTGCCGCCGATCAACTATACGCCCGGAGAAATCGCCGGATTTCCCGAGCATCTCAAGCGCTTGCTCGGCTTAAGCACGACCGGCGAAGAGGACGGGCTCGACGCCGGCGACCCGAATGTCGCCGCAGGAGGTCACGGCAAAGGCGCACTCAAGCAACTGAACGGCCCGCTTACCGCAGAACAGCTTGCCCGTATCGACGCCCATCGCAAGCTCTATTACGGCCTCGCCGCGTACTGCGACCATCAAGTCGGCCGCCTGCTCGACTACCTGGATCGCAGCGGACTGCGGGAGTCGACGCTGATCATTTTCACCTCCGACCACGGGCAGGCGATGTTCGATCACGGCTTCGACGACAAGCACAACTATTACGACGAATCGTGGCGCGTTCCGTTCATCATGAGCATGCCGGGCACGTTGCCCGTCAGTGAGCGGCGCGACTTCGCCACATGGAACGACATTCCGGCAACGATTATGGCGGCGGCGGGCACCGGATGCAAATCGATGCAAAGCCTCGATTTGTTCACCCCGCTCACGCAGGGCCAACCAAGCCCGCGCCGCTGCGCGGTAGGGAGCTTGTACAAATCGGCGGCGTTCGCCACGACCCGCTGGAAGCTCGAATATTACTTCGAGGAGCGGCGCGGCCGCTTGTTCGATCGACAGAACGACCCGCAGGAGCGCGTCGACCTGTTCAACGATCCGGCGCATCGCGATGTCCGCCAGGCAATGGTCGAAGCGCTGCTCAATTGGCGCAGCGACATCGCCGACGTCAAGCTGCTGGCGGAATCCACCGCAGGCGGCGGCGGGCCGGTGGCCAAACGGATCGCTCCTCATACGAAGGCGATGCGCGGCGCGGACTCGGAGCTGCGTCTCAATCAGGCTGCTGTAGAAATCGAAGAAAGGATGAGTTGAACTTATGACCACAGCTTCCACCACCCATAAAAACGTCCTCATCATCATGAGCGATGAGCAAAGCTGGGACACGCTCGGCTGCCACGGCAACCCGTCGCAGATCACACCGAACCTAGACGTACTCGCTTCGCATGGAGTATCGTTCGATCGCTGCTACACCGCATATCCGCTGTGCTGTCCGGCTCGAGCCAGCCTGTGGACGGGGCTGATGCCTCATGCCACACAGGTGACCGGCAACTGGCGCAGCATCCGCGAAGATTTGCGCGACGCCGGTCTCGCCTCCAATTTCAAACAAGCCGGCTACCACCTTATCTACACCGGCAAATGGCATGTTCCCGGCACGACGCCCGCGCGGTTCGGCTACGACGACATCTCGGCGATTCCCGCGGTGCTCGAAGGCCGCGACCGCGGCCGCTTCATCGAGGAGTACCGCGATTACGCCCGCGCTCAAGGATACGTGCTGCACGAGACGCATGTCGAAAACTTGACTAACGCCGATATCGCCAAGTTGCGTGAGCCGGGCAAAGCGCCGGGCGGGACATCGGAAATCGCCGAGGAGCATTTTCTGGAGACGTGGCAGACCGGCAAGTTTCTTGACGCGTTGAAGCGCCGCCCGGCGGACAAGCCGTTCTTCGCCGTCTGCTCGTACAACGCCCCTCACTTCCCGATGATCGTGCCAAAACCGTTCGACACGCTCGTCGATCCGAAAGACGTTCGCCTGCCGGGCAATTTCCTCTCCGGGACCGAAGGAAAGCCTCAGGAAGTGCTCGATTCGGCGTACGCCCGCAAGCTGCAGGGCGTCGACGAGGGCGAATGGCGCCGCTTCATCGCTCTGTACCTCGGGCTTTGCGCGATGATCGACAAGCAGGTCGGACGAATCGTCGATTATTTGAAGAGCAACGGCCTGTTCGAAGATACGATCGTCGTGTTTCTCTCCGATCATGGCGACATGATGGGCGCGCACGGCCTCGTCGAGAAAGGCTTTCCGCTGCACTATGAGGAAGCGTTGCGGGTGCCGCTGATTATCGCGAATGCTCCGCAGACTCAGGCTGCAGCCATTGGCGCCTCCAGCGACGCCCTCGTGTCGCTCATCGACCTCATCCCGACGCTGGCTGAAGCCACCGGCGTACGGATCGCGCAAACGACCGACGGTCGCTCGTTTGCCCAAGCGCTGGCCAATCCGCAAAATGTCGCCCACCGCGATGCCGTACTTGCCGAGACATTCAAACTAGGCGTCGAAGAGAACGCCGACATCGGAGGGGAAAGCGTCTCGCTCGCCCACTTCCGCAAAGGCGTCGACAGTATCAACGTGTCTGTGCGGACGAAGCGTTGGAAATACATTTTTCGCTATAAAGACATCGAAGAGTTGTACGACGTGGAGAACGACCCGCTGGAGAACGTCAACTTGGCGGGCGACCCTCAGCACTCGGCCACTCTGTCGGAGCTCAAAGCCACAATGCTGAACGAGCTGCGGCAAACGGACCGCAGCGCCGAAGCAGTCCGACTAATTGAAGACAAACTGACTTGAGAAGCGGGGTTAGCGCCTGGGCATGATTCGGGTGGCGATAGTCGACGACGAAGAGAATGCACTCAATATGCTGGAGATCTTGTTAAGCCGGTGCGGCAATGTGCACATTGCCGGAAAATTTACGGACGCGCAGGAGGCGGTGGCAACGATTGGCCGAACGCCTCCGGACGCCGTCTTCCTAGACATCGAGATGCCTGAACTGAGTGGGATGGAGGCGGCACGGAAGCTACAGTCGCTCGTTCCTCAGCTTCAGGTCGTCTTCACGACGGCATATGCGGAGTATGCCGTCGAGGCTTTCGAAATCGATTCGCTCGACTACTTGCTGAAGCCGATCAAGATGGAGCGGCTTCAGCAGTCGCTGCAGCGGATCGAGGAGGCGATGGCAACCCGTGCGTTCCCGGTCCAACCCGATCCGATGCACCACATTCGCTGCATGGGCGGATTTACCTTGTACGATGCGGATCGCAAACCGTTGCCGTGGCGCACGAACAAAGAGAAGGAACTATGTGCGTTCCTCGTCCACCATCGAGGCCAGCCGGTCAGCCAAGAAGCGATTATGGAGGCGCTGTGGCCCGAGTCCGACGCCGAGAAAGCGAAGCCGTACCTGTATAACTGCACGTCCCTTCTGCGGAAAAAGTTGCAATCCAGCGGCTTGCCTGCGGCAATTCATACCGTCAATAACGGATATTGCCTGGAGATGAACCGCATCTATTGCGACGTCGCTGAGCTCGAACAACGGATTGACGTCGTCCAGCAAGGCAAGGAATCTAAACTGTCATATCAAATGGAGCGGATTTCTGCTTTGTACCAGGGAAGCTATATGGATTTGTGCGATTATACTTGGGCGATCGGAAGACAGGAGCAATTGACAGTCAAGTGTATTCAGGCGCTGAGAACAATGGCGACATCTTTCCGGGAAGGCGGGCAATCGGCGCCGGCCATCTCATGCTTGCGCAAAATCATGGAGATCGCTCCGGATTCCGAATCCGACGGAAGGGAACTGATCGCGCTGTTGGCGGAGACGGGGGAGCGCCGCGAGGCGGTTCAAGCGGGCAAGCAGTTGGAAGAGGCGGTACGTGAGCGGCTCGATCTGGAATTGGAGGACGAGACCCAAGCCCTAATTCAGCGCCTCGGCTTCGGGGTGAGGAGAGACAGATGAAACGGAAACGGCTGTCTGCCATCGCCATTCTCATCACGCTCGCCATGTTGGCGGGCACTTATGCGACACTGCCGTTGATCCAGAACCGCTTGCAATCGGGATCGCCGAAGGCGGAGCGGGGCATGCTCGACTTATCGGCTTGGCGGTTCCCTGCAGATGGGGCTGTACACCTGGACGGCGAATGGGAATTTTACCCCGGAAGACTTATGGAACCGGCGGATTTCTCAGGAGCCGCGGCATCCAAGGAATCCGACACAAACAATACGCCGGAGACCAAGACCTACATCACCGTACCGGGTTCATGGACGTCTGCAACCGATGCGATGACGGAGTCCGCCTACCGATTGGCGATCCATGTCAGCCGCCCAGACGGCATGTACGGGCTCTATGCGTTATCCGTGCAGATGGCCGCGCGCATTTTCGTGAACGGGCAAGAGATCGGCGCCAGCGGGGAACCGGGAAGCGGGCCGGTTGAGCCGAGTGGGCCGAGCGGGCAGGCTTACCACGGTAAAAATCAACCGATATTAGGCTATTTCCCACTCATCGACGGGTGGAATGAAGTGATTGTGCAAGCCGCCAATTACGACTTCCCTCCCAGCAGCGGCATCAATCTCCCGATCTACTTGGGTACCCAGCAGCAGATTACCGATCTGCACAACAGCGCCTTGGCGCACGACTGGATTGCCGTCACGTCTTTTTTGCTAATGGGGTTTTATTTCATCGGACTATACAGCCAGCGGCGCAAGGACGGCTTCCTTCTGATTTTCGGATTGCTGTGCCTGTCGATCGCGATGTATTCGACGTCGCGCGGGGAACGCATTCTGTACGATTGGTTTCCCGGATTGCCGGCTTGGCTCTATTTGCGCATCCAGATCATTTCCACGCTCAGCGCGAGCGTCTGCATGTCTCTCTACGTCCGCTCGGCATTCAGCGCCTTCTGTTCCGCCCGATTTGTCAACTTGATGATCGCGCCATAAACTGTTGCTGCCCCTGTCGGCCTACGTTTCCTTCTCGTTCGTCTATTCGATGAATGTACTGATTAAAGCAGCCCTCCATCGCGTGGAAGGCAGCCTTTACTTGGCAATCGCGGCTTTAGCGCTGAACATTTTCGCTTATGTGCAAAATCTGAACGTCTATTTCGCCGTACCCTTGTTCATTTTTCCACCGATCGAACCGTTCTTGTTCCTGATCATGATTTCTTTGTTGATGTCGCTCAGATTTTCCAACTCCTTCAAGTTGAACGAACGGATGTCGCTGGAGTTGATCAAGGCAGACGCACTGAAGGACCAGTTCCTCACGAGAACGGCGCACGAGTTCAAGACCCCGCTGCACGGCATGATCCATATGGCGGATTCGTTGCGCAACGATCGCGACAATCCGCTGACTCTCGAGCAACGGGATAAACTTCGACTGATTTCAGCTGCGGCGAATCGCCTGTCCGGCCTCGTCCACGACATTATGGATTTGTCAAAAATGAAACAAGGAGAGTTGTCCATCCGTCTCATTCCTTTGGACATTCGGTCTTCGGTGGAGGCCGTGCTGGACATGTTCTCGTATCTTTCCGCTGAGCGCGGGATTCGGCTTGTAAATCGGATTCCGGACGATTTGCCGCTTGCCTTCGCGGACGAAATCCGGTTCCAGCAAATCGTCAGCAATTTGCTGGACAACGCTTGCAAGCATGCCGCCGGTGGTACCGTGGAAGTGGGCACTGCAACGGCCGACGGGCAACTGGAAGTGTCGGTGAAGGATACGGGCGAAGGGATCGGCGAGGAGGATCTGGCGTATATATTTGAACCGTTCGTCACTTCGAATCCCGATTCGGGCGAAAATTTCGGTCTGGGTTTGCCGATCGTCAAGCAACTGGTCGAGCTGCAAGACGGCCGAATTCGCGTCTCCTCGACTCGTGGGCAGGGTACAGTCGTGACGTTCACGTTGCCGATCTATTCCGCCGATACCAAATCGGCAGAGTTTCCGGGACTGATTGTCTCAATGGTGCCGGAAACGGTGAACCGACCCCTCCGGTCCGCCGAAGAAGAATACACCTTCCCGACGCCTTATGTTTCCCCTCGCCAAACCGCGCATTCGGTGATCGTTGTAGACGATCATTTATCCAATTTGAAAGTGATGGTTGATCTCCTGGAACGGCTTGAATATACCGTCATCGCCCTTGCAAGCGGCGAACAGGCGCTGCGTCGGCTGCGCAAAGGCGGCGCCATGCCGGATTTGGTCGTGCTAGACTTGATGATGCCCGGCATGAACGGGTTCGAGCTGTGCAGGGAAATCCGCCGCAGCTTCAGTTTGTTTGAACTGCCGGTACTGATGGTGACAGCGGCGTTCCGCACCGAGGAGAAGCTCGCGGCATTCGACGCCGGAGCTAATGATTTCCTGACCAAACCGTTCGATGCGGCAGAGCTGCAGGCAAGGGTCAAAGGATTGATCGAGTTGAAGACATCAGTCGGTAAGGCGATCGGAATGGAGGCGGCGTTCTTGCAGTCGCAAATCAAGCCGCACTTTTTATACAACGTGTTGAATACGATCATGGCGCTCAGCTTCACGGACGCGGAGAAATCGAGGGAGCTCGTATCGCATCTGGCCGATTATTTGCGAGGAAGCTTCTCGTTCAGGGATATGCAGAAGGCGGCGCCGTTCGGCAAGGAGCTGGAGTTGATTCGCCATTATGTCGACATTGAGACCGCGCGATTTATGGAGCGGCTTCGCGTTGAGTATGAGGTGGAAGAGGAGATGCTTCCGGTAAAGCTGCCCCCGCTGCTCATCCAGCCGCTGGTGGAGAATGCGATTCGCCACGGCGTCGGCGGCCGCAAAAGTGGAGGGAGCGTGCGAATCCGGGCGTTTCGGGAAGGCCGGGACGCGGTGTTTGAAGTCAGCGACGACGGGGTCGGCATGACGCCGGAGCAATTGACGGCTGCTACAACCGCGGCAGACGAACCGCCGACACAGCCAAGCGGGAAGATGTCGGTCGGCATGCAAAATATTCGTAAACGGCTGCGGTATATGTACGGCGCGGAAATGCGGGTGCAGAGCCGGGAGGGAGAAGGGACGACGGTCACGGTGAAGGTTCCGATAGGAGCGGCTTCGGGATCCGATGCTCGGGCACCGATTGCCTGACGCCGGTACAAATTGCCGCCGAAGCCAACGTCGCGTCTGGTTATAACGTCAGCCAAAATAGAAAAAACGACGGTTCCCCACGTAGGGAAGGCCGTCGTTTTCCTATTTCACGCTTTATTTAACCCCGCTGTTCACTTCCTCGATCGCCTTGTTGGCCGCTTCGTCCGCTTGACGCAAAACGGTGTTAATGTCGGTTCCCTTCTGCGCCATATCTTTCTGCGCATTTTTCAATATCGTATAGATTTTGTTGTCATATATCGTACCAGGCGGTACCGGGGCGGGAGTCGCCTTGAAGATGCCGGCCAAGTTTTTCCCGTCGTATATTTTCAAATCTTTGGTGTAGTTGTTGAGAATGTCGGGTTTGTTCAGGATGCTCATTCGTACGGACGCTTTGTTCATATTCGCTTGCGCTTCCTCAGACACGAGCAATTCCAAGACATGGTAGACCACTTCTTTGTGCTTGCCGGTCGGCGGCACGATCAGGAAATGGAAATCGACTTGCTTCTCTAAATTTGGCCTGTCACTGTAGGCCGGATAAGTCACGACATCCCAGTTGAACGCTTTTCCCGTCTTCTCCAAATCGATGAGCTGAGGTGTGAATCCGTTAATCCATCCAGGGTTCATCGCCATCCGGCCATCCTTGAAAAACGCATTGTTGCCGTAGGCAAATTCTCCTTTCGGTCCGATATAACCGGGAATTTCATAATTTTTCTTCATGACGCCGAACACTTTCTTGTACCCGTCGGTATTAATGATGGCTTTGCCTGTCTTCGGATCGATGACATCCAGTGAATATTGGCGAATCATCGACTGGGCGTTCCCCGTGTCGACCCCAATAAATTGCACGCCGTCTTGCATCCGGGTCACTTTCCTCGCCAGCTCGATCGTTTGGTCCCAAGTCATCTTGTCCGTCGGATAGCCGGTAGCAAATTTGTCGAAAATGTCCTTGTTATACAACATCAATCCGTAGTTCATATCGAATGGGATGCCGATCAGCTCGCCGTTCTTGCCGAATTGCTTGATGCCATTGATCGTTTCCTGGTTCATTTTACTTAAATCGATATTGTATTGCTTGGTGAAAGGAGTCAAATCCTCGGTCAAATTCAAATCCTGATATATGGTGACGTTCGCGTTGCTTGTGCCGGCAATGTCAGGCACCTCGCCTTTGGAAACCTGATCCTCGATCGGATTCGTCACCATCGTCATCGTCACGTTCGGATATTTGGCCTTGACCGGCCCTGCGATCCAACTTTGGAAATCATCATCGCTAAACCCGGTGTTTCCTTTGGAGAAAATGAGTTCGACAGGCTCGGTCGTCATCTTGTTCTCCACTACGGCGCCGGTGCTTGCCGGCTTGTCCGTCCCCACAGCCCCGCCGCAAGAAGTAAGTGCTATCATCGTAGCTGCACTCATCAAAAATGTCAAAGTTCTCAAGGTGAATTTCCTCATGATGCAAAGATCCCTCCTTCGAAGTTAGATGCGAACCCTGGCTTCACCATATCAAAACGCTTTCAAACCGTCAATCCCGCGTTGACATCATCTCAACAATCTAATACGATTTTTGCAATTGCATACTATATATAAAATTTCGTTTTGGAGGACAGTTTATTGAAACAGTTGCGCGCGGACCGCTTGTCGTTGAACGGCATTTGGCAAATTATTTTCGACGATGAGAATAAGGGGAAAATGTTGAATTGGCAAGAGCGCGAGCATTTCGCCTCGTGGTATGGGGTGGAGGACATTCGCGTGCCGAGCTGTTGGGAAGAGTATCGCCAAGATTACGAGGGAGCGGCCTGGTACGGCAGGACGTTTCGTGTTCCGGCGGAATGGGAAGGCAAGCGCGTTTGTTTGAAGTTCCATGCGGTTAATTACATCGCGGAGATTTACATTAACGGCTTGCCGGTGGACAGCCACGAAGGTGGTTATACCGGCTTTGAAGTGGAAATCGGCGATCTGATCGACTATCCGCAGGACAATTTCTTGGCAGTTCGCGTCATCGGCCCGATTATTACGAGAGATATCACGATCGACGGGCTCGGGCGCGACGACATGCCGCATTGGCGCGGAGCGATTGCCGGCGGAATTTGGCAGCCTGTCGAGCTGCTCGCAAGCGATTCGGTGGTTATTCGCGACGTCTTCGTTGCGCCTGACCTGACGGGCAAACAAGCGACGGCAACGATTCGCATCGACAACGGCGAGCTGTATCGTCAGGAGATGAACGTTCGCAGCTATATCGGCAAGCGCGACGGAGACTAAGAGATTATCGCGGAACAAACTACCTGCTTGACGCTGCATTCCGGCGACAACGAGTTTTCAGTGACGCTGCCGGTTCCCGACCCGCACGCCTGGTCGCCGGACGATCCGTATTTGTACGAGTTCACGGTGGAACTGGCTGACGAACGCGGATCCGGCGACGCAGTTGCCGTGCGTTTCGGGATGCGCGAGTTTACGGTGAGTGGGAAACATTTTATGCTCAATGGGGAGAAAATTTTACTTAAGGCGGTGTTCTACGAAGGACTTTATCCGAACACGCTGGCTTATCCAGAAGATATGGAGCTCGTGCGCAAGGAGTTCCGCCTGGCCAAGGAGGCCGGGATCAATATGATCCGTCCGTGGCGCAAGCCGCAACCGACGCCGATTTACGAATTGGCCGATGAGATGGGGCTGTTGATGGTCGGGGCGATTCCCGTCGAGTGCATGCGCTATTGGCCGAGACTCACGCCATACACCGAGCGCAGAGTGATCAACGAAGTTGAACAGATGGTGCAGCGCGACCGGAACCACGCGTCGATCGTTATTTGGGAAATGTTCAACGAGATCATGCGATATTCGCTCAAGCGCATTAAGCATAAAGTGTCGCTTGTCGCACGCAAGCTTGATCCGACGCGGATCATCATCGACGAATCCGGCGGGTTTGCCGGAGGCGCGCATGTCTATTTGCCCGGCGGAACCGAACCGATATGCTTCAACGACGTTCACTCGTACCCGGGTTCGCCGCTCAATGCGGACGGGTATGACATGTTCCTCTCGCTCGGTAAGACGCCGGAGCAGATGGCCGAGATGAACATCAATCAACCGATGCGCAGCCCAAGCGTGATTGAACCCGGCTTGCTGACGAACATCACGGAGATCGGTTACGGCAGCATTCCGATGCTTGAGGATAACGTGGAGCAATACGAGAAGACCGGCAACCCGCTTACCCCGGATTATCGGTACCATCGACTTCTTCTATCCTCTTATAAAAAGGTATTGCAAAGCACAGGGGTCGACCGGATCTACCCGGATTTCGCCGACTTCTGCCGGGAGTGCCAAGAAATTCATGCGATCGGCAACAAGCTGATGACGGAAGCGGCGAGGGTCAATCCGGATGTGTCGGGAATCGGCATTCATGCTTGGACGGACGGCGATTGGGTGTTCGGCGCCGGCTTGGTCGACCTGTTTCGCAATCCGAAGAAGGCGTATTACGCAGCCAAGGAGATTTTTCAGCCGCTGTATGTGGCGATTCGCGCCAAGCCGTCGAACGTGCGCGATACCGATGGCGCGAACGTTTCGCTCACTGTGGTGAATGATCGCGAGCCGTTCCGCGGGGAGTTGCGAGTGAGTGTGCGTGATGCGGCAGGCGGAGTCAAGGACGAGCGGCAATTGTCCGTGGACGTGCCGAACGGCATCGCGAAGTTGGCGGAGCTGCGCCTCGACACGAACGGTTGGAGCGGGGCGTATACGATTCAAGCGCAGTTGATCGAGGGAGACCGGGAAAGCACGAAGAACGAGTATGGGATTTATGTGCTGAACGCAAATGCGGAGAGCGGTGCGGGTTGCGGTACGGGCAGTGTGGCCGATGCGGCCGGCGCGACTGGCGCGACCGGCAAAGCCGGTAAGTCGCTTCCGCCCATCGTCGCTTGCTTTCCGACTGAATCGAACGCAAATGTGAGAACGTTTTTGGCGGCTCAGGGGTGCACGGTAGTGGCTTTCGATAAGAGTATGAGCATGGACATTCCGTTTCTTATCACCCGGCTACCGCAAAACGAGGCGGAGAGAGAGAAGATCAAGCCGCTTCAAGATTGGGTTGGCCGCGGTGGGCAGGCGATCGTCCATCTTAAGGCGCCGGGCGCAATGCGTATCGATGCTGCCGGATTGAACGTCGCCGACGTGCACGAACCGGATCTGTTCCCGTTCCCGGTACAGCTGGTTCGAACACGCGGACTGTGGTCGCCGGCCAACCATATCGTCAAGCGCCACCCAATTTTCGACGGGCTCCCGCAAGACTGCATGATGGGCCAGCCGTACCAGAACGTGTACCCGCAGGTGAGCATGCTTGCGCCGATCGGCGACTGGATCGTCGGCTTTATCGGCTACCACTGGTATCAAGGCTCGAAGCACCGGCAAAATTACACCGGGATCGCCCCAGCCTTCGATGCCGCCGAGTTGATTGCCGTCCCGCACGGCCAAGGCCGCTACGTCCTGTCCACCTTGCGATTACCGGAACAGATCGGCACCGACCCGCTGGCGAAGCGGATTTTGACCAACATGCTTTCCTGGATTGTTACTTAAACCGCGCTGGTATTCACATCTTGCATAGTTGCCGATTTTCCTTGATCATACGAAGGACACGCTGTTATACTCACTCCAAGCATACATTTTTAATTAGAAGCGGAGGCAGTTCAATGGACTCATCGGCTCAAACGGCTCAAACCAAAAAATAACGATCCTTGGCACGACGTCGGCCATCCCCTCGGCGAATAACGATACGGCCAGCTTCCTGATCAACGACCACATCCTAGTGGACACGGGCTGGGCGGTGTTCGGCAACTTACGTAAATTGAATATCGACTTGGCGGAGATCAAAATCATCGGCCCGGCGGAAGATGTGGAGAGGGTGGTCAAGCTCGCTCTGGATTTTCTGCAAGTGGACAGATTCTTTACCGATAGGCCTTCGAGACCGACGGTGATCCCGATCCAGCCGGGAGATACGTACGAGGATGACAATTTCATCCTGCAAACGACCACGTCGAAGCACCCGGTGCAAGCTTTGTGCAGCAAGTTTACGGACAAGTTGACCGGCAAATGTTTTTCTTTCACCGGTGACACCGGCTACCACCCGCCGCTCGCCGACCACATCAAGGGCAGCTCGTTGTTGATTCACGATTGTACGTGGGGAGGCACAGCCAGCAATCCGGACGAATTTCTACATCATTCCGGGGCGATCGATGCGGGAAGAATTGCGCAGGCGGCCGGCGTGGGTACTTTGTTGATGGTTCATGGATCGGATAAGAAAGGACCGGAAAGTGTGGAAGCTGCCAAGCAGGTGTTCGAAGGTCACGCGGAATGGCCACATCCGGGACAAACGTTTGTATTGTAGCCGGCGAGGGCTCCTGCGACAGCTCTTATATCAACACCGCACCCTATTGGGGGTGTCGGTGTTTTTTTATAGGTTTCGGGGCCTTCGCAAAGTAGCTGAATCAGCTTTGAAGAAGCAATGCTCCACTTTGTGGGGATATTTTGCGTAGAAGCAGGAACATTTGATCGTGGCGTCGAATTTCCAATTATGAGGTGATTCGTCCTGAGCTCCACTGGCGAGGCAGCACGGAAGTATCCGATCGGAAGCTTTAGCATGGCAACTCGACAAGGACGACAATGGGTAGCCGCTCGACATTTACAGCAAAATTGCCGTTAACCAGGCGGCGAAATAGGGAGTGGATTAGATGATTAATGTTGTGGCGTTTGCCTCTTTATTGTTGAATGTGATCGTTGTCGCGATGGTGATCGTCTTGTTGCGCAAGGTCGGGCGGCTATCGAATGAAGCGTCTTTCGTTTCCATCGAGAAAGCGCAGGACAAGCTGGAGCGCAACATGAGGGAGGATTTGGCGCTGATTCGCCAGGAAATCGGCGGCACTTCGCGGCAAAACCGCGAGGAATTGAGCGGGCATCTGCAGAAGATGAACCAATCGCTCCTCGTGACGTTGGGCGAATTGACCAAGATGAACGAGCAGAAGCTCGAGCGGGTGCGAGGTGTGATTGAGCAGCGGCT
>JAJFMO010000186.1 GCA_020697475.1 Paenibacillaceae bacterium
GCCTCACTATACGCATGATTAAGCGTTGATCTTCTGCTTCGCAGCGGTTGCCAGGTCGGAGAACGCCTGAGAATCGTTGATGGCGAGCTCGGCGAGAATTTTGCGGTTGATGTTCACACCGGCAAGCTTCAAGCCATGCATCATCTTGCTGTAGGACAACCCATTGGTGCGGGCGGCGGCATTGATCCGCACGATCCACAGCTTGCGGAAGTCGCGCTTCCGTTGACGGCGGTCGCGGTATGCGTACAGCAGCGACTTCATCACTTGCTGGTTTGCGGTCTTGAATAAGCGATGTTTGGAACCGAAGTAGCCCTTGGCCAACTTCAAAATCTTTTTATGACGACGACGGGTAACGAACCCGCCTTTGACTCTTGCCATCTCTTTCTACCTCCTGAAAATGATTAGTACGGATTATTTAAGTTGCGCAAGCGACTGCTTCAAGCGTTTGACATCGCCGCTCGACATCGTCGGATTCGTGCAGAGCACGCGCTTCTGCCGGTTCGACTTGCCGGAGAGCAGGTGATTTCTGTACGCCTTGTAGCGCAAAATCTTCCCCGTGCCCGTCACTTTAAATCGGTTCTTCAGACTGCTATGGGTCTTCATCTTAGGCATGTGTTACAGTTCCTCCTTGAAAAAGTTGGCGTAGATCCCCGTCTGTTTATTTGGGCGCCAAAATCATGATCATGCTGCGGCCTTCCAGCTTCGGTCTGCGCTCGACACTGCAAAGCTCGGCGACTTCCTTGCCTACGCGTTCCAGCACCCGCTGGCCGATATCGGCATGGGTAATCTCACGTCCACGGAATCGAACGGTGAGCTTCACCTTGTCCCCTTCGCCCAAAAACTTGACGACGTTGCGCAGCTTGGTCTGGAAATCATGCTCGTCGATGGTCGCGCTGAAGCGAACTTCCTTCAACTCGACAATCTTCTGATTCTTGCGTGCTTCCTTATCTTTCTTCTGCATTTCGTAACGGTACTTGCCGTAATCCATAATGCGGCACACCGGCGGCTTGGCCGTTGGCGCCACATTGACCAGATCAAGGTTCGCATCGAGAGCGATCTGCATCGCCTCGCGAAACGGCTTAATGCCCAGTTGTTCCCCTCCGGAGCCAATCAACCTGACTTCTCTTGCCCGAATCGCTTCGTTCACCAAATGCTCTGTACTGATAATTCTCCACCTCCATGGAAAATAAATGAAAATAAAAAAAATGTGGACACAAGCAGCCCACATCCTGAACATTCAACAGTAACCAATTCGAACGTTCCCATGAAACCAGCCAATGAATCATCGGTCAGGTGAGAAGCGGGCGCTTCTGCTTGTCGTTAGTTGACACTATACCATTCTCACCCTGCAATGTCAACGGCCGCGCCTGGCCTCTTCCCCCACCAGCACCTCGCAACGATAAATCGGAAGCCCCCGTTTGACAAATTTGGACTCGTACTCCGTCATTACCCGGTCAGGGTCAATCCCGTCGCGGTGAAGGTCAAGGGAGATGCGTTGCAATTTCATATCCATCTCCAAATACGAGTTGAGCGAAAACTCGAACAGCTCACGAGAGTCGGTTTTTTGATGAATTTGGCCATGTTCGTTCAGCAGGCGGCGGTAAATTTCCAACAATCGCGGATGGGTCAATCTCCGCTTGGCATGACGAATTTTCGGCCACGGATCGCTAAAATTCAAATAAATGCAGGTCAATTCATTGTCCGCAAAAAAGTCGCCGATCTGCTCAATATTGCCGCGAACGAGCGCTAAGTTAGCCGGTGGAACGCCAAGCACATCGTCAGGTCCCGCCCCTGGCAGCCTGCGAGCCTTGACGCTGGCCCTGCGAACCAGTTCATCATACATATCGATGCCGATGAAATTCGACTGCGGATGCTTCCGGCACATCCCGCTGATAAACTGTCCTTTGCCCATGCCGAGCTCCACGTGGAGCGGCTGATCGTTGCCGAAAAACTCGCGCCAACGTCCCTTATATTCGAACGGATTCAGCACCACCAATTTTGGCTGCTGCTCCAACTCCTCGCGAATCCCTTTCCTGCCCCGCAAACGCATGTCCATCCTCCGCTTCCGATTGCTAATCCATTTTTCCCATTCAAAAGGATAGACCATCTTCAGCGAGAAAGCAAAGGGCGAAGAAAATAAGAGCGCCCCGATCCTGTTATAACAGGATCATTGAGCGCCCTGGCCAAGCTTCAGTACATTAACGATCCGCGTGACGTCTGTCTTTGTTGCGCAAACCGGCCAAGCCGATCAGGCCAAGCAGTCCAAGCCAACCCCAGTTGTCGTAATCATTGTCATTTGTAGCATTGGCACGGTAGGTGTTGTTGAAAGCCCGGGTACGATAGTTAGTACCGTTGGTCGTGCCGTAGGTATTCGTCGTACCGTAGTTGTTCGTGCCATAAGTTCCCATCGTGCCGTTATTCGTCCCTGTTGCCGTCCCGTCAGTCATCGTGCCGGTTGTCGTACCGGTCGTACCCGTCGTGCCGTCGTTAGCCAACACCGCGGATCCGAGCGACAAGGATAAAATCATCGCAAAGACAAAAGCCATGAACTTTTTCATGTTCTGACAAGCTCCCTTCGATAATTGGAATTTAATTTGTTACGGGCTTATAATGCTCAAATTGGGGAAAAAAATTCGCATTTCGCGGCACGGTTGGTTACAATTTATGGAGGGTATAATTACTCCACAAAGTGAAGGGCTGCTTCGAAGCTGATTCAGGTACTTTGCGGGGACCCCAAAACCCAAAACACCGCACATAGTGGAGCTTTGCTGCGAAGCCGATTTAAGTACTTTGCGGAGGCCCCGGAGGTTTAAAAAAATGATGAATTTGCATGCAAAAGCGGCAGACATGGACGGGCCGCTCTTATGGATGGACAAACGATTTCATACGTGGAATTACGAAATGCGCGAGCAGTTTCATACCAAGGTGTTCAAGGTGATGCTTGATGCCGGGTTCACCTGCCCTAACCGCGACGGGTCGATCGCCAAGGGAGGCTGCACGTTCTGCAGCGCGCGCGGATCCGGTGATTTCGCGGGCAGCCGGCGCGACGATCTGGTGACCCAATTCAATGACATTCGCAACCGCCAGCATCAAAAATGGCCCGAAGCAAGCTACATCGGGTATTTTCAAGCTTATACCAATACGTATGCTCCCTTGCCCCGGCTCAAGGAGTATTATGAAACGATTCTGCAGCAACCGGGAGTCGTCGGTTTATCGATCGCGACGCGGCCGGATTGTTTGCCGGACGATGTCGTGGAATACTTGGCCGAGCTGAACGAGCGCACCTACTTGTGGCTGGAGATGGGTCTGCAGACGATCCACGACACGACTTCGCAGTTAATTAATCGCGCGCACGATACACAGTGCTTCCTTGATGCTGTGGACAAGCTGAGAAAGCATCGAATTCGGACGTGTGCGCACATTATATATGGGTTGCCCGGAGAGTCTCATGAGATGATGCTGGATACGGGCAAAGCGGTCGCCGGGATGGATGTGCAGGGGATCAAGATCCACCTGTTGCACCTCATGCGCAAAACCCCGATGGTGCGACAATATGAGGAAGGTTTGCTGCGCTTCCTGGAAAAGGATGAGTACGTCAATTTGGTCGTGGACACGCTCGAGATGCTGCCACCGGAGATGATCGTGCACCGATTAACCGGCGACGCGCCGCGCGATCTGTTGATCGGCCCCCTCTGGAGCTTGCGGAAATGGGAAGTGTTAAATGCGTTCGACGCAGAGTTGAAGCGGCGCAACTCTTGGCAAGGCAAATTTTGCGCGCAGGTGGTGGGCCGATGAGTTTGCCGCGCGTTTTGAATGTGGCGCAAAGTTTTGTGGCTGAGTATGTTCAGCCCGGCGATTGCGTTGTCGATGCGACGATGGGGAACGGCATCGATACGGTGTTTCTGGCGCGGTTGGTCGGCGCGGGCGGAACGGTATTCGGCTTCGACGTGCAGGAGGAGGCGCTTGCCCGGACGCGGGAGCGAATCGCCCGGGAACTGGGTGCGGAGAGTGTGGAGGTCACTGTAGCCGGCGCTGAGATGCGCTTGCACTTGGTCGATCACGCGCAGATGGCTTCCATGATCGGCGACGAATACCGCGGGCGGATCGCTGCCGTGATGTTCAATTTGGGGTATTTGCCAAGGGCGCCCCATGAGTGGATTACCCGCCCGGAATCTACGATGCCTGCGTTGGAATCGTCGCTCGCCCTGCTAAAGACGGGCGGAATCATCAGCATCGTCGCCTACCCCGGGCACGAAGGCGGCGACCTCGAAGCCGAAGCGGTGGAACGGTGGGCAAGCGGGCTCCCGCACGAGCGCTACCAGGTCGGCACGTACCGCTATCTCAACCAACGCAAGAGCCCGCCGCTATGGATCGGAATTACGAAACTTTCGGAGGATGTATAGATGACACTTTATCCGCTACTTTTTACTCCAGTGATGAAAAATAATGTTTGGGGAGGGCGCGCCTTGGAGCGCTATGGCTACTCATTGCCGGACGGGCCGATCGGCGAAGGCTGGATGATCGGCGATCATGCGAACGGCGTGACAGTGGTGAGCGATGGGCCGCTGCAAGGGCGCGGGCTTGATGAGCTGAGGGAGACGCATGGTGCCGAGCTGTTGGGTAGCAAGGGGATGACGAGCCATAACGGGCGATTCCCGCTGCTCTTGAAGCTGCTCGATTGCAACGACGACTTGTCGGTGCAGGTGCATCCGAGCGATGAGTATAAGGGGTTGCCGGCAGGCGAGTTGGGCAAAACCGAGATGTGGTACATTCTTGATGCCAAGCCGGGGGCTCGAATCATCTATGGACTGATCCCGGGGGTGACTCGGGAAAAGTTGGCGGACGCGATCGCGCAAGGGCGCGTGATGGACTGCTTGCAGCAAGTGAGTGTGAAGCCGGGCGACTCCTTCTATATTCCGGCAGGGACGGTCCATGCGCTGGGCGCGGGAGTACTGGTGGCGGAAGTGCAGCAAAATTCCGATACGGTATACCGGCTTTACGACTACAATCGGCCGGGGCTCGACGGCAAACCGCGCGAGCTGCATGTGGAGCATTCGCTGAACGTAATTAACTACGGCGAATCGAAAGCGACGCGCATGACGACGGACGTTCGTCCAGGCGAGTGGTTGACTCTGGCACAGTCTCCGTATTTTGTCGTGGAAAAAGGTGTCGTCAATGGGGTGTGGCAGTTGGCGACTTCGCCGGACAGCTTCGAGATGCTGGTCGTCTGCGATGGGGAAGGGACGTTGTCTTGGGGCGGCGGCGAATCGCGGCCGGTCAAGGCGGGGCAATGCTACCTGCTGCCGGCGGTGCTTGGAGCGTACGAGCTCGGCGGGCGGATGACAGTGCTTCGCAGCTATTTACCTTGAGGCGGGTCATCGCTCCAAGTGGTAACGGCCATGGGAGACGTTTAGAAGGCGAATTTTGCAGGTTGCCAAACTTAACGGCCACAGCAGCATCTTACAGGCTGATTTGCAGTGATTTGGGATGCGAATCGACCTCTAAGACGCCGGTATGGCCGTTATTTTTTGGGATTGGCTCAATCTGGCACGCTAAGCTGCCACTGTGGCCATTAGATGAACTTGATTCTACACGAAAGGCACCGAAGCAACGGCCGGCTCATCGAGCCGAAGCATATGCCACGAAGGCGTTGCCTGCCCGTCCGGCGGATAATAGACCGCCACCAACGTATGCGTTTCTTGGTCGATTCGCCCGTCCGTGATATAGGCCACCAGGTCGAACGGAAGCACCTCGATGACCGCATGCTTATGCAACTCCTTCTCCCCCGCGCCCAACTCGGCGAAAGCAGCGGAAACTTGATGCGGCCTCTCGGCTAACATTTTCATATAGTCTGTCAGTTGACGCTTGTTCAACGAGAAGTTCCACCAGATTTTGCGCGGCTTATACTTATGATTCAGGAAATAATCTAGCTTCATGAAACCTTCGATCACATCCAACTGTTCCGTGCCTCGATGCACCAAAAACGAGCGCAGCCGCGTGAACAAATCCTCCAATTGATGGCCGATCCGCTGCCAGCCCCGCTCCTCCCAATAATCGCCGAACTCCTGATAGAAATCGAACGCCGAAGCAAACTCGTGTCGGACCAAATAACGGATCGTCCGGTCCATCCGGTGCGCGTTCCAATATTTGTCGAGCACATCTTCCACCCGTTTAATCCGCAAAATATCTTCAAACGGCAACGCATTGCTGCGAAGCACCTCATAAGGCGCGCGATCCATGTACTTATAACCGTACTTCTCGGCGTCGTTTCGCAAACCGGTTCCCCGTAACATTTTCAGAAAACCTAATTGCAATTCTTCCGGCCTTAATGCGTACACGTCGTTAAACGTCTGGCGAAACGAGTCGTAGTCCTCCTCGGGGAGGCCAGCGATCAGGTCGAGGTGCTGAGCTATGTTGCCGCTGTCACGGATGATCGATACGGTGCGGGACAGCTTGGCGAAGTTCTGGCGGCGCTTGACAAGAGAGTTCGTCTCGTCGTTGGTCGACTGCACGCCGATCTCGAAGCGGAACGTGCCAGGCGGCGCATGCTCGGCCAAATATACCAGCACCTCGGGGCGCATGATGTCGGCGGTGATCTCAAATTGAAACACGCAGCCGCGATGGTGCTCGATGAGGAATTTGAACACTTCCATGGCGTATTCTTTCTTAATATTAAAGGTGCGGTCGACGAATTTGATCAGCTTCGCTCCAGACTCGATCAGGTAAAGCAGGTCGCGCTTCGTCCTCTCGATGTCGAAATAGCGCACCCCGGATTCGATGCTGGATAGGCAAAATTGGCAACTGAACGGGCAACCGCGGCTTGTCTCGAAATATACGACTCGATTCGCAAGCCCCGGAACGTCTTCGGGGAAACGGTGCGGCGACGGAATATCGTCCAGCTCCAGCTTCGGGCGGCCGGGATTGAGCACGATTTCGCTATTGCGGTTGCGGTAGGCGAGACCGAACACATAGTGGAATTTGCCGGCGCCATGCAATTCTTG
>JAJFMO010000187.1 GCA_020697475.1 Paenibacillaceae bacterium
GTATATTTCCTGGATGTAGCGAGCAATCGACCGTTTGACCGGGTCATTTTCACAAAAAATGTAATTCAACCGGCTGAGCGGAAACTGCATATCGGCGAAAAATCGCAAGTACGGAATCGTGCTGGAATCGAAATACGGCTGCAGATCGAACTGAAACACCAAATACTTCATCGTCTGCCCATCGTAGGAACGGTCGCGGTGCAGCTGCGAGGAACCGATCAACACGACGTCGCCCGCAGTCAACGGATAAAACTCGTCGTCGATATACACATCCAGGCTGCCTTCGAGGATGGCGAGAATTTCCACTTCTTTATGGTAATGCCAATCGATGAATTTCTCCTTGCTGCGGCTGCCCCGAAAAATGCGAATGGGGAGCAACGGATTCTCGTAGGCGACTTGCTCGTTTTTGATTTCCAATGTGACATTCTCCCGACCTTCTATGCCAAAATCGCATACAACTTGCACCAGATAGCGGCTTTCTTTTTCCCGGCAACTTCCCTATACTATATTGTAGTCGGTCAAGCTTCTGATGAACAGAACCATATTTAAGGAGGACTCGAATTCGATGTCGAAAAAGTTTAGAATCGGAATTATCGGTTGCGGCGGAATCGCCAATGGCAAACATATGCCGGCGCTGGCCAAGCAGCCTAATGCGGAAATGGTTGCCTTCTGCGACATTGTAGTCGATCGCGCTCATGAAGCGGCCAAAAAGTATGGCGCCCCAGAGGCAAGAGTGTACAGCGATTATCGCGAATTGTTGAACGACGGCTCCATCGACGTCGTGCACGTGTGCACGCCGAACGACGCTCATGCGGACGTTTCGATCGCCGCGTTGGAAGCAGGCAAGAACGTTTTGTGCGAGAAGCCTATGGCGAAGACGGCTGCGGATGCGAGACGGATGGTAGAAGCCGCCAAGCGGACGGGCAAGACTTTGTCGATCGGTTATCAGAACCGTTATCGCGCCGACAGCCAATATTTGAAGAAAGTTTGCGAAAATGGCGACCTCGGAGAGATCTACTACGCCAAAGCGCATGCGATTCGCCGCCGCGCCGTTCCGACCTGGGGCGTGTTCCTCGACGAAGAGAAGCAAGGCGGAGGTCCGCTGATCGATATCGGTACCCATGCGCTCGACTTGACGCTGTGGATGATGAACAACTACGAGCCGAAGGTTGTGCTTGGCCAAGCGTTCCACAAGCTGTCTTCCCGCGAGAATGCGGCGAACGCTTGGGGGTCCTGGGATCCGAAGAAATTTACGGTTGAGGATTCTGCTTTCGGAATGATCGTGATGAAGAATGGCGCGACGATCGTGCTCGAGTCGAGCTGGGCGATCAACATGCTGGAAACCGGCGAAGCCAAGTGTACGCTGTGCGGTACGGAAGGCGGAGCCGATATGCAAGACGGGCTGCGCATCAACGGAGAGCGCCACAGCCGCTTACATATGGAGAAGATTCAGTTGGATGCCAAAGGCGTTGACTTCTACGACGGCAAGAAAGATTCGCCGGCGGACTTCGAAGCTCGCCAGTGGCTGCAGGCGCTCGAGAACGGCACACAGCCGACCGTTACCCCTGAGCAAGCTTGCGTCGTGTCGGAAATTCTTGAGGCGATTTACGAGTCGTCGAAGACCGGCAAAGCTGTATATTTCGATTGATTTATGGGTGTCGGCGCATGCGTCGGCGGCTTAAAGGGACACCGCTTGAACCTTGGGTTCAGGCGGTGTTTTTATATGGGCAGCATTTTGACGCCGGAAGTATTTATCGTGTAAAAGTGCACTTGGTTTGGAGGTCAAATCTTCTGAGGGGCGGATAAGGTGCAGTTTTGCACTTGGACAGCCACATGTCGCTTATTCAGTGGATTTCAAGTGCATTTTTGCACTTGAAATAATGGGGGTGTCGCCTAATCCTCGTCTACCTTGCGAAAACGGGCGGCTGCGCCGAAAACGGCGCCCAAGCTCACAGCGATACATGGAAAGCGCTCGCTCGTCAGCGTATCCTCGTCGCTCAATGTCGCTACCCACCCAAGTTTGCCTTCCATGAGCGCAAATTGATCTACCGTCAGATGAACGGGATCGACGATCCAGTATTCTTTAACGCCGAATTTTTCATAGAGTACTCGTTTTTTCGTCTTGTCCCGAGTACCGGTGCTCGGTGACAAAATTTCCACCAATAAATCGGGGGCTCCGACAATTTTGTCGTCCTGGATGATGCCCATGTTTTCGTTGGCAATATAGATCAGGTCGGGTTGGACGATATTTTCCACGTCGAAATGTACATCGAGCGGGGCATACAAGATAATGCCCGTTGCATAACAAGTTGTATCAAGTGCAGATTCCAAAGCTTTCGATAACACCTGATGAGACACTTTCGGCGACGCCAGAAAGTCGTAGCGTACCCCATCGATCAACTCGTAACGCTCGGGAACATCATAGTATCCGCTCTTCTCCTTGACTTTTGTTGTTTTTTCGCCGGGCTTGTCCTTGCTTTCTCCCATACAAAGCGCCTCATTTCCTTTGTTAAACAGTATACCAATCGCTATAATATATGGAAAGAAGTTGTGATTTTCATATTAAACCAAAGGTCGTGTTCGCCCCATGAAAATAACGGAAAATATTAAGTATTCGTCGATTGAAAGCGATGCCGTGGTGCTGGATCTGTTCGAGCCCGATGCCGACCCCAGCGGAAGCAACAACGCGAGGAGGCCGGGAGCGGTCGTCATCCACGGCGGCGGATGGGTGAACGGCGACAAGACGAAGCCCAAATTCATCGACATGGCCCAATTTATGGCTGAACTCGGATTGGTCGCGGTTAACATCAACTATCGGATGGCCGGTGAAGCTTCGGCGCCGGCGGCGCTGGAGGATTGCAAGTGTGCGATTCGTTGGATGCGCGCCCATGCAGAGCAACTTGGCGTCGATCCGAGTAAGATCATCGCCATCGGCGGCTCGGCTGGAGGCCACCTGGCGCTCATGGCCGGCCTATGCAGCGACCCCGAATTCGAGCGCGGCGATTGGCTGGATTACCCTAGCCGCATTTCGGCGGTAATCGCCCAATATCCCCCGACAGATGTGCGGGATTTGCTCACCGGCCCCAACGCCACACGCTTCACCGCACAATGGCTGCCGGAAACGATGCCCGATCGGTTCGCTCTGGCTGACAAACTATCCCCAATTCATTACGTCGACCAACATTCCGTCCCTGTCCTGATCATCCATGGCGATGCGGATGCACTCGTGCCGTACAGCCATTCCGTACAGTTGATCGAGAAGATGCAGCAAGCTGGGCGGGATGCCCGATTGCTGACCGTGCCGGGCGGCGTTCACGGTCGTTGGCCTGAAGACTCGACGGACTACGACCAGTGGTTCAATGACGAACAGATTCAACTTCTCACTCGTCTTGGATTCATCACGAGATGAAATTCGTCCATGCAACATCGCCAGCAAGTGCATGGATTCGCATCAATATCCGGAATATACTCGATTTATAGCTAATCACAAGGAGTGAGCCATCATGGGGTTGCCAAAATTGACAAAAGCGCAGAGGGAAGAATATAACGAGCAGGGATACGTCGCGATTCCCGACATTTTTTCATTATCCGAGTTGGCGGACATGGATCGGGAAATCGACAGGTTGGACGAACAAATTCGCCAAAGAAAAGGCGGGGAACACAACGGCTGGATCATGCAGCTTGGTTTGCGTTCCGATAAGACGAGGCAGTTCGCCGAGGATGAACGTGTGCTGAGTTTGATCGAAGACTTGGTGAAACCGGGTATCGCCATCTATTCCGCCAAACTGACCGCCAAAATTCCTCATTCCGATGAGGTGTGCCATTGGCATCAGGACGATGCGTACTATACTATGAAATCGCAAAGCGATACGCGTATGTCCATATGGGTGCCCTTGCAGGACGCCAACGAGAACAACGGTTGCCTGTGGGTCGTTCCCGGCAGTCATCACCGCGGCTTGCAGCCATATGAGAACAAGAAAGACGGCATGTGCCGTCTGTCGTTCAAGGAAGAAGAAATGGATTTATCCGGAGCGATTCCGCTTCCCGTTCGCGCCGGTTCGATCGTGCTCTTCCATGCATTGCTGTGGCACAGTTCCAAGGGCAACAGCACGGATAAGATTCGCCGGGCGTTCATCGTCTCCTATCAAGAAGCGACGGTACCGACCGGCAACGGAGAGCAGTGGAAAATTTTACGTCCCGCCTGATATCTCAACGTCGAACGTAATCCGACGGGGACACCCCGGTAATTTTCTTGAAAATGCGACTGAAATAAAACTCGTCATCATACCCGACGCTCGCCGCGATTTCCTTCAGTCGGTATTGTTGAAACTCAAGCAACTCCTTCGCGCGATCGATCCGCAACCGGATAATGTAGTCCTTCGGACTGTATCCGGTTATTTTTTTGAACATTTTACAATAATGGCCTACACTCCACCCTGCCAGATCCGCAAGCGATTCAAGTCGAAGCTCTTCGTGAAAATGCCGCGTCATGTATTGAACGGAAGTCTCGACCGCTTCCCCGCTGTCGGACGGTGTCTGTTCGGTCCGGAGATCTTCCGCAATCGCCAGCAGCAACTGACGGAACCCGATTTCCCGGCTCATCACCGTGAACGGGTCAACCTTGCGGGATAGCTGGAACAAGTGTTCAAAAAGATTGGCCGTACGAATGGAGTTTCGCACCGAATAGCGCCCGCTTAACGGAAACGGCTCACTTGGCTGAGACTGCAGTCGCCATGCGTCTTCTTGCTTATAGGCTTCCGCGAGATCAAAGCGAATATTGTAAAATTCCAACGGATCTTCCAGCGAGCTCTCCCATTCGAACAGCATGCCGGGGACAAAGAAAAACACGGAGCCCGGTTTCGTATCCAAGCTCACGTGATTCATGACATAGCGCCCCCAGCCCTTGACGATCAGATGGACGGAGTGGGCCGGGTGAACGCGCAACGCCATATGCATGTTCGAATGGTACACTTGATGTCCTACCGTAATAACTGAATAGGCATATCGGTTCAACCGGGAAACCAAGTCGCTTGCATCCAACCCCGCCACTTCGTCCTCCAACTTCCTTCTTTTACTGGGAATGCTTCTGTTCGATGACTATCATTGTATCGCTTTCCCTATTGAAATCCAAGAAAGAAATTTCGCAACAAAACACAAATTTGTCTATGCAACTTCGCCAATACATCCATGGTACTGCAATAATGGCAAAAGTATAATGAGGCCATGGCCAGAAAAGGGCGATTGCCGCTGAGCTCGTCCAATAAGAAATCAGCAAGAGAGGAGCTTCCATTGCTCATGGACTTTCGACCGAATATTATAGTTATTTTTCCTGACCAGCTGCGCCGCGATGCGTTGAGCTGCAGCGGGGATCCGAATGTGAAAACTCCGCATATCGATCTTTTGGCACAATCAGGGGCAAGATTTCAAAATGCCAGTTCGGTGCATCCGGTTTGTGTGCCGGCAAGATTTTGCTTAATAACCGGCCAGTATCCGCATACGAGGATGATTCCCACTATCGGGTGGCGGATGTCTCCGATTGAACGTACGATCGCCCATGCGCTCAACGAAGCAGATTACGAAACTTGTTATGTAGGCAAATGGCATTTGTATGGCGGGGCGGCCAAAGGCAGTATAGAACATCGCAGGAAAATCGGCACAACGCACATTCCGCAGGAATACAGGGGCGGGTTTCAAAGATGGCGCGGGTTTGAATTTCGTAACGATCATTTTGATACGTTTTATTTCGTCGATGATGATCTCGTGCCCACGCGGATCGAGGGTTATCAGACGGATGGGTTGTTCGATGCGTCGATGCGATTCATGGAATCGGAACGGGATCGCCGTCGCCCTTTCTTTCTCATCCTTTCTGTCGAAGCGCCGCACTTTCCTTTCGATGCTCCAGAGGAATATCGTAAAAGATGGGAGGAGAGGGAATTGCTTCCTCCGCCGAATATCAATTTGGCAGAAGCGGAAAAACTTCAGGTGCAAGGTTCCAAGTCGAAACATTTTTGGGACGATTTTAGAACTTATTATGCGATGATAGAAAATCTTGATGACAACGTGGGGAGATTGATGGCTTTTTTGCAAAATCAGGGGCTGAAGGATGACACGGCTATTGTATTTTATTCCGATCATGGAGAAATGATGGGCAGCCATGGTCTGAAGGGGAAAAACTATGCTTATGAGGAATCTGCGGCTGTACCTCTGATCATATCCTACCTCAAGGGAGGAGTCGTCCCGGGACAGGTCTATGATTCCCCTGTCAGTACAATCGATCTGTTGCCCACAATAAGAGGATTGGCCGGTCTGGATGCTGAGGAAAGCAATCCGGGAATAAATTTACTGCCGCTGATCTCCGGGGAAACCAAAGCGCTTGAAAGGCAAGGTGTTTTACTGGAAGGAGAGGCCAAGCCCGGTGGAATGTGGAGGTGCTGGAAGACGGATCAATATAAGTATACTGTTCATGGTGATGAGTTGGGCGGGAAGCCATGGCAGTTGTTTGATCTGAAGAACGATCCATATGAGTTGACCAATCTGATTGATCATCCGGATTGTCAGAGGCTTGTGAGAGATTTGCATGGGGCATTGAGGGAGAGTATGCTGCAAAGTGGAGATCACTATGCTTTGGAACCGGCATTTGGATACCCCGGATTAAACATGGGATATTAAATCGACCTATAGAAAAGAAGAAAGACCGGCTTATCCAAGCCGGTCTTTGCCAGTCATTAGCATCAGATCCACGAACACTTTTTACTGGGATTGCTTCTGTTCGATGGCTTTGTTGATTTGCTCCTCGGCCGTTCGCAGCGCTGTATTCACGTCCATATTTTTCTTGATCATGTCCGTGAACACCGCGCGAATCACCTTCGCACCATCCGGTTCGTATTCCGTCGCCACCGGCTGTGTGGCGGGTTGAAGCATGAACAGAGCCTGCATATGCTTGCCTTTAAACCCGGCCAAATCCGTGCCGAACACATCTTGCGCCGCTTTCGAATTCA
>JAJFMO010000188.1 GCA_020697475.1 Paenibacillaceae bacterium
TTCGACGCCGGCTGGGACAAGCTGCGCGAGCAACGGCTGGAGCGGATGCGCGAGATGGGCTTGCTCGATCCGCAATGGGGACTGTCCGAGCGCGACGCCACCGTCACCGCGTGGGACGAGACGGAGCACAAGGAATGGCAGCTGCGGCGGATGGAAGTGTACGCTGCGCAAGTGGACCGGATGGATCAAGGAATCGGCCGCATCGTCAGCACGCTGGAGAAGACCGGCCAACTCGACAACACGTTGATCATCTATTTGACGGACAACGGAGGCTGCGCCGAGGAGCAGAAAATCGGCGAAGGCCACGGCACGGTGAAGGCGATGTCCGGCCGTTATCACACACGCGCCGGGGTGAAGGTGCGCTTCGGCAACGACCCGAACATTATGCCGGGTACGGAAGATACGTATCAGAGCTACGGAGTGCCGTGGGCGAACTTGTCCAACACACCGTTCCGACTTTACAAGCATTGGGTGCACGAGGGCGGCATCGCCACTCCGTTCATCGTTCATTGGCCGGGCCATGTGGCGAATCCCGGCTCGTTGCGCCATACGCCGGGACAACTGCCGGACATTATGGCGACTGTCCTGGATGTGACGGGGGCGGAATATCCACGTGAGTACAACGGGCATGCGATCGACCCGGTCGAAGGGGTCAGCCTGGTGCCGATCTTCACGGCGGATAAGGAACGTGAGAAGCCGCTGTACTGGGAGCACGAAGGCAATTGCGCCGTGCGCGTGGGCAAGTGGAAGCTCGTTCGCAAATACCCGGGCCCATGGGAATTGTTCGACATGGAGCAGGACCGCAGCGAATTGAACAACCTGGCTGCGAAGCATCCCGAGCGAATCGAAGAGATGAGCAAACTATACCAAGCTTGGGCGGATCGCGTTGGTGTCATTCCTCGCGAAGTCATCTTAAACCGCAACAAAAATAACGGATAGGAGGCGGAAGAAGATGTCGCTTCCGAATATATTGTTGATTTTGGCTGACGATATGGGGTTCTCGGACATCGGGGCGTACGGCGGGTCGATCGACACGCCGAACCTCAATCGTCTGGCAGAACAAGGCTTGCGGCTGAACGGCTTTTACAATACAGCGCGCTGCTCGCCATCGCGGGCTTCCTTGCTGACCGGGCTGCATCCGCATCAGGCGGGTATGGCCCATCTGCAAGGCCGGTTCGGCCCGTACACGAAGCAACTGAGCGACAACTGTGTGACGATCGCCGAAGTATTGAAGTCGCATGGGTACGGTACGTACATGTCAGGCAAGTGGCACGCCGGCGTCGTGCCTCCGCACAAGCGGGGCTTCGACAAGGCGGCGGTATACCCTGGAGGCGATTATTTCAAACGCGAAGGGATTGCCGTGAATGGGGAGAAGCTCGACCCGGCAAACTTCGGGGACGATTACTTCTCCACCGACAGCATGACGCAGCATTCAATTCAGTTTCTCGCCGATCACTTTCGCGAACAGCCCGACAAGCCGTTCTTCCTCTACCAAGCGTACACGGCTCCGCACTTCCCGCTGCAAGCCAAAGAGTCCGACATCGCCAAGTATAAGGGCCGTTTCGACCAAGGCTGGGACGTACTGCGAGCCGAGAAGTACGAGAGAATGCTCAAACTGGGCTTGATCGATCCCGCATGGAAGCTGTCGCTGAGTGAAGATTCGGCAGTCGAACCATGGGAAGACGAACCGCAGAAAGCTTGGCGTTTGCGAGCGATGGAAGTGTACGCGGCCATGATAGACTGCATGGACCAGAACATCGGCAAGCTGATTCGGGCGTTGGAGGAGGCACAGCAACTCAGCAACACGCTGATTTTCTTCTTGTCCGACAACGGCGGCAACGGCGAGTTCCCGACGATTCGCGACCCCGGGCTGCTGCCCGGCGGCCCGGAATACGCGATGACCAACGGGCATTACGGCTACGGCTGGGCGAACTTGTCCAACACGCCGTACCGGATGTACAAGCATTATATCCATCAGGGGGGCATCGCCTCCCCGTTCATCGTCCATTGGCCCGCAGGGCTTGCGAGAACGGGAGAGATAGCGAGCACCGCCGTGCAATTGACCGATGTCATGGCGACAATCGTTGATCTTACTGACGCCGAGTACCCGAGCGAGTTCAACGGGCACTCGATCCTGCCGATGGAAGGCGTCAGCATGAGGCCGGTTCTTGAAGGGGCAGAGATCGCCAAAGATTATTTGTTCTGGGAGCATGAGGGCAATTGCGGCGTGCGCCAAGGCAAGTGGAAGCTGGTCCGCTTCCATAACGAGCCATGGGAGCTGTACGATATGGAGAAAGACGCCACGGAAACGACCGACCTCGCGGCCGATCGCCCCGATCTCGTCAAAGCGCTTGACGATCAATACGCCAAGTGGACGAAGCGGGCGAATGTGCTTACATTCGAGGAATATTCGCAGTACGACACGCGGAAGATCAATGGACCGGGCCAGGTCGTCAATATCGCGAAACTTAAAGCCAACCGGCAGCGAAAACGTTGATTCAATCAACGTTTTCGTTTTATCGCCATATGGACTAAATTAGCGGATAGAGGTATAGGTCATGGGACATATTCAACATGTCAATTTTTTGAACGACCTCTCTTTGCGATTGAACTGGATTATCGAATGGAAGTTTATACCGGGTGAAGCGGTCGGCAAGATTGCTTTTCCATACACGTTGATCTGGCTCGTGCTGGAAGGTGAACGCGACATCGAGGTGAACGGGCAGTCCCATCGGATGAAGCGGGGAGATATCGTGATCATCCCGCCTCATGCGATGCGTGATGTGGCGGATGTGCCGGGCGAGTCGATGATGTTTCAATACATCACGGTCTGCTGCGATATTCGCGTCGGCTCACTGGAGATGTCGGAGCTCTACCGTTTCCCGCTCGTTGTGGAAACAGGGGATCAAGAAGCGTTCATGCGTCTCGTCAATCTGTCCCGCGAGCTGCATAAGGAAACGGTCGATTTTTTATACAAAGTGGGACTGCGGCCGGAAACTCCGGAGACGTTGAACAAAGAAATCAAGTCGAACGAAGTTACGGTCGACGAGACGCTGGATCTGCTAAGGATCGAAAGTATGTTCCGAACTTGGTTTCATCGCCTGTTTCAATACATCCGTCCCCATCTTCCCGAGCGCCCGCTGTTTGTCGATCCCCGTATTCTCGACATCTGTTCCTATATACAGCGCAACTTGAACATCCCGCATAAAATTTCCGAGCTGGCTCGCGGGTTCTATCTAAGCGAAAGCCACTTGCGCTTGCTGTTCCGCAAGACGTTCGGCATGTCCCCCAACGAATATTTGCTCGAGGCGAAGATGAAGCGCACCAAGGAGCTGTTGCTCAACAGTTCCTATTCGTTGCGGGATATTTCCGAGATGGTCGGCTTTCACAATCAGAACATTTTCAGCCGGGCGTTCGTCAAGAAAGAAGGGATCAGCGCCACGGAGTATCGCAAGAGGTTGAAAGCCCGCGATGGCAAACATTGAAACCGGCTCTGCTCGACAGATCGTCATAGATAGTTCATAGATAGTCGACAGATAGTCGAAATCGGCACATGGATAGTCGTTTAAGCTATAGATTGCAGTGGATTGGTTATGCTAATTTTGACCATAGCGGTAATGCTGCAAATCACGAAGCGATTGAAAACTATCCGAAAGTGAGATGAATGGAGTACGATGTGGAAGAAAAGCGGTTTCATGGGGGTTGCCGCAACGTTGGTTATGGCCTTGGCTCTGGCGGGGTGCGGGAGTTCTTCAGACAATTCGTCCGAAGGGGCGGACAATGGCACTGGGAAGACAGAGAAGCCTCCCGAGCCGGTGACGCTCATTATGTATCAGATCGGTTCAGGGATAGAAGACAACGAGTTCAACGAAATTATCGCAAATCCGGTCAAGCAGAAGTATCCTTACATTACGGTTGAGCTGCAGCGGATTCCGCAAGGCGAGACGCTGGAGAGCATGGTCGGCGCGAAGCAATTTCCCGACTTGGTGTTTGCCGGCATTCTCGACATCAACCGGCTGAAAGATCTCGGGCTTATTACCGATTTGAACCCGTTCATCAAGAAATACAAATACGACGTGAAAAAGCTGCAGCCCGATACGACGGCGATGGTTGCCAAGTATGCCACGGACAAGGGCGAGATGTACGCCATGCCGTTTACTTTGGGCTACCCGATTATGTACTATAACCGGGACCTTTTCGACAAATTCGCAGTGTCGTATCCGAAAGACGGGATGTCCTGGGAAGACGCGATCGCATTGGCCAGGCGCGTGACTCGACAATCCGACGGGGTTCAGTATCAAGGAATGGACGTCGGCGTGGCGTTCGCCCGTCCTTCGTTATCCATGCTGCAAGAGAAATATGACGCCAAGCGCGAGAAGGCGCTCTTGACCACACCCAGCTGGGTGCGGGTCATGGGATACTACAAGGAATGGCGCACGATTTCGGGCAATGAGAAGCCGGGCACGATCAAGATGTTCCAGGACGGCCAGTTGGCGATGAAGATTGATTTTAACGGAGCGCTGGCGCAATTCGAGGACATGGCGAAGCAGGGGAAAGCGTTGAACTGGGATATGGTGACCCAGCCTACGTTCAAGGAACAGCCGCTCGTCGTCGACACGCCGCTGCAAATTTTGCTGATGGCCGGTACCAGCAAGCATCAGGACGAAGTGTTCAAAGTGTTCGAAGTCGTCACGGAGATGGAAAGCCAGCAGATCTTGTCAAAGAACGCCCGTCCGCCGGTGCTGACCGACAAATCGTTGGAAAAAATTTATGGCGAGAACTTCGTTTCCTTGAAAGGGAAAAATATCGCCGCACCGTTTAAATACAAGCATATGCCGATTAACGTTTCGACCCAGTACGACGCGATTGTGAATAAGTACATCAACCAAGCGTCTGCGAATGTGTTGAAAGGCACCGATATCAATACGGCGCTGCGTGAGGCGGAAGAAGCGGCGAACAAGGAAATCGCCTCTCAACAAGGCCAGTAAAGCTTGAATTTGGTAAGGAGGAATTAAAAATGACGGAGGATCGCGATACGAATCGCCGCGGTATCCGTCGCTTCACTCGCCGGCAGTTCTTGGGAACTGTCGGCGCTTTAGGTGGAGCGGCGGTTGCCGGCGCGGCGGGAGTATGGGCGTTCAAGCAGCGCAATGGTATGCAGGATGCTGCAAAGGGTAGCGACAACAGCGATGGTAACGGTGCCGCAGGAGGCGAGACTTCAGGGCAAAATACAAAAGGAGCGGCATCCCATTTCAACGGGAAGCGTCCGAACGTCGTGATCATTCTGGCCGACGATATGGGGTATTCGGATATCGGCTGCTACGGTGGGTCGATTGAAACTCCGAATTTGGATAAACTGGCCGCCGGCGGGGTTCGTTTATCACAATTTTGCAACACGGCGCGCTGCTCGCCTTCGCGGGCGTCGCTGTTGACCGGATTGCATCCGCACCAGGCGGGCATGGCACATCTGCAAGGGGAATACGGTCCTTATACAAAGCAACTGAGCAGCAGCAGCGTGACGATTGCCGAAGTGCTGAAACCGCTCGGTTACGGGACGTATATGTCCGGCAAGTGGCATCTCGGTGCTCCTCAAGGCTCTCCACACAAGAGAGGGTTCGATAAAGCGTACGTTTACCCGGCAACCAGCCTGTATTTCGATTCCAAAGGCGTCAAGCTTAACGACTCCCCGCTTGGGCCGAGTTCGTTTCCGAAGGACTATTTTGCCACCGACGATATAACCGATAAAGCGATTGCGATGTTGAAGGATCACTTGAATGCCCACGCCGACAAACCGTTCTTCTTGTACCTGCCGTTCACCGCGCCGCACTTTCCGCTTCAAGCCAAGCCTGCTGACATCGCCAAATACAAGGGACGTTTCGATCGCGGCTGGGATCAGCTGCGCAAGGAACGATACGAACGGATGAAGCAGATAGGGCTTATTCCCGCCGCGTGGGAGCTGTCCGCCCTCGATTCGTCCGATGCCTATTCGTGGGACAATGAACCGCATCAAGCGTGGCGGCTGCGGGCAATGGAAGTGTACGCGGCGATGGTCGATTGCATGGATCAAAATATCGGCAAGCTGGTGAAGATGCTGGAACAAACCGGACAGATCGACAATACGCTGCTGATCTTCCTGTCGGATAACGGCGGCAATGCCGAGTTTGAAAATATTAAAGATCCTTCCAAGCTGCCGGGAGGGCGAAATTATGATCACGCCAACGGCCATTACGGTCTGGGCTGGGCGAATTTGTCGAATACACCGTTTCGCATGTATAAGCATTATATCCACGAAGGCGGGATCGCCGCTCCGTTCATCGCGCATTGGCCGGATCGGCTGAAGCAGACAGGGGTTATTTGCCATAAGCCGGCGCAACTGACCGATGTGATGGCGACGATCGTCGATGTGACAGGCGCCACGTACCCGGAGGAATTTAACGGACATCAGATAATTCCGCCCGAAGGGGCCAGCATGATGTCGATTTTCGAGAAGGACGAGTCGGCCAAAGACTATTTGTTTTGGGAACACGAGGGCAATTGCGGGGTTCGCCAAGGGAATTGGAAGCTGGTCAAATTTTACAACTACCCGTGGGAGCTTTATGACATGGAGAAAGACGGCACCGAGATGCATGATTTGGCCAAGCAGCATCCCGATATTGTCAGCAAGCTGAACGACCAGTATGTGCAGTGGACGGTGCGGGCGAACGTCAAGACAAAGCTCGAATACGCCAAGTATTTGCCGAAGGGCAAAAAAATTCCGAGCGGGCCGGCTAACATCAAGAAGATTAAGGAAAAATATTGAAACGTCAGGAGGGCGGGTATTCGTTGATCGCGTTGTTCGGTTCGCGTGTCGCTATTGTCCTCATAGTTCTCATCCTTCTTGCTTCGTGCAAAGAAACTTCCACACCTGAACCGGCTCCGGCTCCGGATGCGCCGCCTTCAACGTTAATGCAGCAATCGGACGAACTCGCG
>JAJFMO010000189.1 GCA_020697475.1 Paenibacillaceae bacterium
GACAACGCCAGCGACTTTGATGTCGCCACGGACGAGTCGCTGCCCTTTACGCCGCTGGATTCGGTGATCGCCAACAACTTGGCAGTCGGCAGCAAGGGCCGGATGATTGCCGAAACTCGGCAGACCGGTGTTGAATGGCGAGGCAACATCTTGTTCCCGACGGACTCGGCACAACTCGGCTCGACCAAAACCGCGGAGGAAGTTCGCGTGGTCGATCCCAAGCTTGCGAATAACGGCCTTTTCTGGCAAATTTCCACGAACAGTCCGGCGATCGATGCGGCCGTCGGCGAGTATGAGCAGATCAAGGACGATTTGGCCGGGTTTGCCCGGGGCGGAGTACCTGACGTCGGGGCGACGGAGTTCGCGCCTCCCCCCGGAAAGCGGCAGCCGCTGACTTCCTCCATGGTCGGACCCGGCTGGCATAGCGGCGCGAACGAATAAAAGTAAAGGAGCTTATCGATGATCAAGGAGAGATTGGGTGTACTTACGGACGAAGTGTCCGACAATTTGGTTGAAGCGTTGGATTGGTGTGCTGAGCAAGGATTGAAGCATGTGGAAATCCGCGTCGTGGACGGGACGAACGTGATCGACCTGACCGATGAGCGGCTGTCCAGGGTGAGACGTGAGGTGGAGGCGCGCGGGATGTACATCTCCGCCATTGCTTCCCCGGTGTTCAAATGCGCGCTGGACCCGTCGCGGCCGGTCGCTTCCGGCGATACGTTCGGGCAGAAGGAGGAAAGCGTGGAGGCGCACTACGGCAAGCTGCATCGTGCGATCGAGATCGTCAAACTGCTCGGGACGAGGCGGATTCGCGTTTTCTCTTTCTGGCGAGAGCATGACCCGTTGGCTTATGAAGAGCAGATTGTGGAGCATCTGCAAGCGGCGGCGGCAATCGCGGCCAAGCACGACGC
The DNA here is from genome assembly GCA_020697475.1 of Paenibacillaceae bacterium. Lineage (GTDB taxonomy): Bacteria > Bacillota > Bacilli > Paenibacillales > NBRC-103111 > JAJFMO01. The sequence goes on from JAJFMO010000189.1 coordinate 912, forward strand.
GCTGCTGCTGCTCGAGAATGAAACCTCATGCAACGGCGGTTCCGCCAAAGAGGTCGGCCGCTACGTGTCTCGTGTCGACTCCCCGGCTCTTCGAGCTTTGTGGGATCCCGGCAATGAAGCGTGCGGTGGGCGCCCGGCCTTTCCCGAAGGATACGGGGAGGTCAGAAACACGCTCGCGCACGTCCATTTGAAGGATGCCTACATGGATGAGAACGGCAAAGCCCGTTGTGTGCCGATCGGTTCCGGCAACGTTCCCTACGTGGACCAATTGCGGGCGCTTGAGGCGGACGGATACACCGGACTGTATACGATCGAAACGCATCATATTCCGCCCGGAGGCACGAAGATGGACGGTACCCGATTGTCCCTGGAAGCTTTGCGGCGGCTTCTCGCCACTCATTTTTCATAATAATTACACAATAAGGAGCGAACGACGATGACTGAAAAAACAAGATTCGCGATTATCGGCGCCGGGGTCATCTCCACCCCCCATGCTCGAGTCATCACAAGCAGCCCGCGCGCCGAGTTGGTGGCGATTGCCGACATCGAGCCAGACAAAGCGAAGGAGCAGGCTGAGCAATACGGGATTCCTCACACGTACACGGACTACATGGAGATGCTCAAGCGCGACGATATCGATGTCGTGTCCATCTGCTTGCCCAGCGGAATGCATGGGGAAGCGACGATTGCCGCCGCACAAGCGGGGAAGCACGTACTCTGCGAGAAACCGATGGAAATTACCCGGGAGAAAATGGATGCGATGATTGCCGCGTGCCGCAAGGCCAACGTCAAACTGGGCGCCGTCTTCCAACGGAGAACGCTGCCTGCGGCCATTGCGACCCGGCAAGCGATTCAATCCGGCAAACTGGGGCGGATGGTGCTTGGCGACGCCTATCTGAAAACGTACCGCAGTCCGGACTATTACAAGAGCGCGGGCTGGCGGGGGACGTGGGCGCTTGACGGCGGCGGCGCCTTGATGAACCAAGGAGTGCACGGGGTTGACCTGATCCAGTGGATGATGGGCGATGTGCAATCGGTGTTTGCTTACAGCAAGGCGCTCGTTCGCGACATTGAGGTGGAGGATACGGCGGTCGCGGTTCTGAAGTACAAGAGCGGCGCCTTTGGGGTCATCCAGGGAACGACTTCGGTTTATCCGGGCCGTGAATCGAGATTTGAAGTGCATGGCGAGAAAGGGACGATCATTTTTGCCGACAGTGGGTTTAAGGAATGGAAAATTGAAGGGAGCGACGAGGTTGCTCCGCAAGTGGAGGGGGCGTTGTCGGCCAGCAGCAATCCGAAAAACATTTCGACAGGCGGACATTATATTCTTGTGAACGATATGATCGACGCCATTGCCGAAGACCGCGATCCTCTTATCACCGGCGAGGAAGCGAGGAAGGCGGTCGGTTTGATTTTGGCCATTTATGAATCGTCGCGGGAAGGAAAGGAAGTTACTATCGAATTGTAGTGTACAACTAATACATAAGGACGAGAAAAAGACGTGCAACTCCGTTGACACCGGTTACACCCAAATGTATATTTACATTATGAGTTAGAAGTGAGTCACGATTTGAGAATCGTACTTTCATTTAAGGGGGATTGAACCGTGAAGAGGAAGTTGTATCTTGCCCTGTTAAGTTTCATCACAGCGTTGTCGCTTACGGCTTGCTCCGGCAGCGGAGCGGCGGGAGGCGACAAAGCCGCCGGAACGAGCGGGGAGAGTAAGGAAGTCAAGAAACAGCAAACGTTGATCGACAAGAAGGAACCGTTTTCATTATTTATGTCATCCAACTCGGGGCTGACGCCGGAAGACTTTGACGCCCAGTTCGGCCAGCGGATTGCCAAGAAATTTCCGTTCATCACGTTGAAATACGCGATGAAGAAAGAAGGCTCGACGATCCAGGATCTGGTTGCTGCGGGCACCATCCCCGACATCATCCGCACCGACATTCCGTCTCTGAAAGCCGACTACCTGGATATGAAGCTCGGCTACGATCTGCGCGACATGGTCAAGAAGAATAATTACGATCTGAAACGGTTTGTCCCCTCGTTTATCAAGGAGATGGTCGATACAGGCCACAGCAAAGACGGAGCGTTATACGGTTTGCCCGTCCCTCCCTATTACCCTCAGGTGCTGTTTTACAACAAAGACTTGTTCGATAAGTTCGGCGTTCCGTATCCGAAAGACGGGATGACGTGGGATCAAATTTATGACATTGCCAAGAAGATGACTCGATCCGAAGGCGGTAAAGAGTATAGGGGATTCAGCGCCAATCTTCAGGCAGGCATCCGGGACAACCCGTTCTCTCTCGGCATTCTTGATCCTACTAAAGATCAGTTGACCGATTTGGACAAATGGAAGATCGTCTTCAACAACTTCATGCGCTTCTATCAGCTGCCTGGCAATAAGATTGCGAGCAGCCGCAGCAAGGAGTCCAGTGCGTTTACCAGCGGCGATATCGCGATGCAGTTGGCTCAGTACCACCCGCGCACGTATCCGCCCGATACGTTCAAATGGGATTTTGTTTCTTACCCGACGATGACGGGGGCGCCGAAAGTCGTAGCACAGCGCGGCCCGGCATATTGGTCGATTACAAGTACAAGCAAGTATAAGGACGAAGATTTTCAAATTATTATGGAACTGTTATCGGATGAGGCCCAAGCGGAATATTCTCGCAATGCTATGACGACCACGTTGGTCAGCAAGTCCATTCGCGACGAGCTTGGCAAGAACAACCCCATTTACAAGGATAAAAACAACAAAGCGGTATACTATTACGAACCCGCCGATCCGACAGCCAAGCGCAGCCTTGATGCTGTAGATGTACCGGGACGAGATCAGGAGAAAATATTGATCGACGATGCGTTCTTTGAAGTGGCGACCGGCCAAAGCGACGTCAACACCGCGCTCAGCAAAGCGAACGAGAAGATGAAGCTTGCTGTGGAAGCGGAGAAAAGCAAGTAACTTACAATTTGTACATGAAGCAGCACGACTAGAAGCAGCACGACCAGAAGCAGCACTCGGGGGTGAAAAGGTAACTTGCCGAGTGCTGTTTTTCATTCGTATTCCTATGTTCCGTCGGCTTGAATCGCGAGATTTTCTTGTGTATGATGGAGACTATTGATTGGGATACGCACCAGATAAACATTAAGGGTGTCATTTCTTTGGTGCGAATGTCGGATGCAAATTAGTGATTGTGAGGTTTCGTATGACAAACAAGCCGAGTCGTAAATCGTTTCGTTCCCGTCTGGATGAAATGGTAGCCGTGTTAAGAGAGGATATTATTAACGGGACGCGTGCTGCGGGGGATTTTCTGCCTTCCGAGCACGATCTGGGGATTATGTTTCAATTAAGCAACAAATCGGTGCGCAAAGGTTTGGATACGTTGGTCGAAGAGAAATTGATCGAAAAAATTCCCAGAGTCGGCAACAAGGTGGCACAGCCGTCGGCCGACGGGGGCATTACGATCAAATTCGGTTACTATCAACGGATGTCCGTGGAGTCCGATATGGAATCGCTCGTTGCCGAGTTTCATCGGCGTTACCCTCATATACAAGTGCAACTGGTCAAGCTGCCGTCCCATAATTATCAACCGCTGGTCAAGGAGTTTTTGGAGACGGAAATGCTGGACGTTATCACTTTGAATGTGAATAACTATGAAGAATTTATTGAAAATGATTGCATCGGCCTGTTGCAGCCGCTTGATTCAAACCCGGAGCTGTATTCCTTTTTACACGGTGCTTTTGAGCAAGAAGGGCCATTGCGGGCGCAGCCATTCACGTTTTCCCCGGTCATCCTCTGTTATAACCGCCAACATTTCCAGGAGAAGGGGCTGCTTGAGCCGGACAGCGGATGGACTTGGCAAGATTTGATCCGCAGTGCGGAACAGCTTGCTGTGGAGAATGAGAGATTCGGGTTTTATTTTCATATTCTCGCTCGCAACCGCTGGCCGATCTTTCCGCTGCAGAGCGGGATGGATTTTGAGCGCGACAAGTCGGGGCAGTACCGGTTGTGCGGTACTCGTTTGATGGAAAGTTTCCGGGTATGCCGGGATATGATTTATTTGAAAAATGTGTTTCCGATCATGCTGAGCGCCAGCGATGCGGATGCCGAGGAATTGTTTTTGCAGGGCAAAGTTTCGATGATTATGACGACTTATTTCGGGTTGAACAATTTGCGCGAGGCTTCGTTTCCGCTTGATATCGCTCCCGTGCCGCACCTTCACGACTACCGTACGTTGCTGCTGGTCATTGGACTTGCGATCAACCGCAAATCCAAGATGCAGGAAGCAGCCAAGCTGTTCGTGGATTTTATGGTGTCCTACGAGGCGCAGCTTAAGATGAGGCAGAATACGTTGTCGATTCCGAGCTTGAAGAAAGCGGCGGAGTGGGTGGGGGAAGAGAGCGTAACGAGACCGTCGCGCTTTTCGATGTACCGAGAAATTATCCCGACGCTCAAGCTGATCACCGATATGAAGCTGACGAGTAAGGAACGGCATGCGCTGCTTCAAGAGGTGAAGCTGTACTGGTCGCTATTGCAGGATGAAGCGACGTTTTGCTCCCGGGTGGAGAAAGCGCTGGGCGAGTTGTCCGGGCAAGAAGAGCTGCATAAGCTGGGCGTTTAGGCGGTTTTAGTTTGTTCCCCCACGCTAGTGTACGCAGTCTTTAACGGCCGAAAGGCCGTTAAAGACCCCTCGCTCCAAGCCAGCGGGGCATATAACGGCCAAACTGCCGTTAACAAGCCCCCATCGCTAGCATACGCAGCATTTAACGGCCGAAAGGCCGTTAAAGAGCTCTTGCCCCAAGCCAGCGAGGCAAGTAACGGCCAAACTGCCGTAAACGAGCCTCCTTCGTTAGTGTACGCAGCACTTAACGGCCGAAAGGCCGTTATACTCCCCCCGCCAAGTTCCGAAACATACTCCACCCGCCACATCGCTAAAACACCACCGTAGCACCCTATCCCTGCACCCCCATAGTTGCCGCGCCACCGGACGTCTTTTCACACGTGTATTATGCCCCCGATCATTCAAAGCCTTGGCAACGGACTCGCCAACATTGAGCTCCCGCAAATATGAGTCACACAACAGCCCCCCATCCACGACAATCCCACCTGACGCCGCCCCCGCCTATTAAGGACACGATTGCGACAGAAAAACGTATTGACGCGGCTTTTCGTTTCCCTTACTATTTGGATAGGAGTCAGATATACACTAATCGGAGCGAGGCGGGAGACGAATGGCGGAACGGTTAAACATTGGCATCGTCGGTCTGGATACATCGCATGTGGTCAAGTTCGCTGAATTGTTCAATGATGAGACGCAGGAGTTTCATGTGGCGGGTGGGAAAATCACGATCGCCTACCCGGGAGGGTCGCCGGATTTTCCGTTCGCTTACGACCGGATCCCGAAGTTTACCCAGCAATTGCGGGACGATTACGGAGTCAAGATTACAGAATCCGTCGAGCAGGTAGCCGAAAATTGCGACGCCATTTTGTTGGAATCCGCTGACGGGAGGGTGCATCTCGAACAATTTCGGAAGCTTGCCCCGTATCGCAAACCGGTCTTCATCGACAAGCCGTTAGCCGTCAGCAGTCAGGATGCCGAAGCGATCATGGCGTTGGCGGACGAGCACGGAACGCCGGTCTTGAGCTCGTCTTCGCTGCGTTTTTCCGATATTTTGCAGCAAAAGATCAAAAATGGCAATGGAGACATCATCGGAGCGGATTGCTTCGGACCGGTCAATCTGCAGCCGACTCAGCCGGGTTTTTTCTGGTACGGCATCCATTCGATTGAGATGTTGCACGCGGTCATGGGTCCGGGGTGTGTCTCCCTGCGAACGACAACGAATGAAGATTACGATCAAATAACCGGAGTGTGGAAGGACGGACGAATCGGCACGGTGCGCGGCAACCGTCGGGGGAGTCGGGAATACGGCTGCCTGATCCATCGGCCCAAGTCGGTCGATTACGTCGATATCCGCGCGGAGCGCAAGCCCTATTTCAACTGCATGGCGGAGGCGATCATCGAGATGTT
>JAJFMO010000190.1 GCA_020697475.1 Paenibacillaceae bacterium
ACCGGGATTCCGTCCACCCCAACACGGGGGATCGACGGTTTGATTTTCCTCGCTTCTTCGATCGCGTTGCGATGAATGCACTTCATATCGAATCCGCGCTTCTGGTAGAATCGGATCGCCCGGATATTGTCGTTGGAAGTAATCAGCCACAGTCTCGTGCAACCGTTTCGCCATGTCGCATCGCGTGCAAGTTGAATCAAAGTCGATCCGATTCCTTGATTTTCAGCTTTGCTGTCCAAGGAGACGATCTCGCAATCTGAGCCATCAATATGATAGGTGAGCAGTCCCACAACGCTTCCCCCGGAAACGGCAACGAAACCCGGCAACTGATCGATTTGATGGATCTTCCCTCGCGAGACGACAATACCGTTCCTAAACTCGGGCAGTTTATTTTTGCCCGAGAAGTTCTCAACTGCTCGATATTCCACCTCGGTCTTGTCCATCACCTTGACCCCCCACCTTCCAGCCAACGCTCCAAAAATTCGCGATCTTCCTCGAAGCAAAGGGCCAACTTTCGCACCTCAGCAAGCGTCTTCCACGCGATGTCATAGATGAGCCCGTCCGGATCCTGAAACGTCCGCGAACCGCCAACCAACTCGGCGCGAAAGTAGTGCACGATCCCACTTTTCACAAACAACTCTTCACGCGGCTCCACTACATACCCCGTCTCTTCCCACACCTCGCGCCGGCAGCAATCCTCGAAGCTCTCGCCCGGCAGCCTTCCCCCGGAGGGCACCGACCAGCGCTTCTCCTCCTCCGGCTTTCCTTGCAATACCATCAGAACCTCGTTCCGCTCATTGACGCACACAGCCGCTGACCCCGTCCAAGGCCCACTCATGTCTCCGACCTCCGATATTGACCGGGCGTGACCCCAGTAACCTTTTTGAAAATATTATGAAATGACGTTTCACTCTCGTACCCGACCAGCTCGCTGATGTCCTTAAGCGGCAGCTCCGTCGTCGTCAAGTAGCGCTTGGCCACCTCCATCCGATAGCGGATCAGGAACTGAATCGGGCTGACGCCCATCTCCTCCTTAAACAGATGCGCCAAGTGGTAGGGGTTGACGTGAGAAATACGCGCCAACCGCTCCAGTGTGATGTCGTTGTGGTAGTTCTCCTCAATGTAACTGCGCGCCCTCATCACGGCTGTTCGGGACGGCTTGCGTGAGTTATCCTCCGAAAAGCCCTCGTTAGCGATGCGGAACAACTGCACCAGCGCGATACCGATCCAATGGTTCGCCATCGTATGCGCCTCAAGCAAGTGGGAATCGAATTCCGCCAGACTCTTGGTCAATAAGTCCCCGATAAAGGCGCTGTGCTCACCCAACTTGATCAACGGCGGACGGTCCGCAGGCAGGAAGTAGTCGGGCGGCAGCCCTTGGATCTGGAGGTTTTGGAAGTTAAAATAGATGGCTTTAAAAGGATACCGGGTTGACACCTCTTCATGCCACAACCCCCGATGATAGAACAGCACCGTCCCCGCGCCAGCCGTATAGGAAACCCCGTCGATGACAAAGATTCCCTCTCCTTCCTCGATGTACAAGAGCTGGCTGACCGTATCGTGTTTGTGCAAAGCGTGAAAGAACGGGTTCGTTTCATCCCGGTTGAACGAGTTGCCCCGCATCACTTTGGCCGGATGGACAAACTTGTCTTGCGCCATGGCGCACCCCCGAATCGCAAGATTGAAGAAGAAACTCCACAAGAACGCCCATTGTCCGCGCTCGATAAAACCCCTAAACTGGCAGTGGGAACCGCTCTCATGCACCCACTACATCGTAACGCGCCGTTTCACCAATTTCAACAGTGAAGGAGAGGAACTGCTATTAAGATCATTTTTCGCAAAAGAAAAATCAGCGACACGCCGTACGAAGCTTGCTCGGTATTCGACGTGAATAACGACGGAATCCCGGATATCGTCAGCGGCGAATATTGGTTCGAAGGGCCGGACTTTCAAGTGCGGCACAAGATTTGCGAGTTGGAGGCGTTCAACCAATATCATAAAGATTTTTGCGATTTTCCGCTCGATGTGGACGGGGACGGCTGGCTCGACATCATCACGGCGTCGTATTGGGATAAGGCGGTCTATTGGCGGAAGAACCCTCGGGTGGCAGGCACGGAGTGGCCGACGTTCGAGGTCGGGCCTGCGGCTAACATCGAAACAATGCGTTGCTTCGATATTGACGGCTGCGGGGTGCCGGAGATTTTCCCCAACGAGACCGGGTCGCCGCAATGCTTCTTCAAGCTCATCCGGGATGAGCGTGGCTTGGGAACCGGAGAGTTCAAGAAGGTGATCATCGGATCCGAGAAAAGCGGGCATGGTATGGGCTTCGCCGATGTGAACGGTGACGGGCGGATGGATATCGTGCTGCGCGGCGGGTGGCTGGAGCAGCCGGAGGATCCGTATCAAACCCCGTGGACGTTCCACCCGGAATTCGAGCTGGGGCGGGCGAGTGTGCCGGTGCTCGGTTATGACGTGAACGGCGACGGGCTATGCGATTTGATCGTCGGCAGCGCCCACGATTACGGGCTGTTCTGGTACGAACAGCGGTTGGACGATGAAGGACGACGCAGTTGGATCCAGCACGAGATCGATATGAGCGCTTCGCAATTTCACGACTTGCAGCTCGTTGACCTGGATCTTGATGGGCAAGTGGAGCTGGTGACCGGCAAGCGGTACCGCGCCCACAATGACAACGATGCGGGAGCGCACGATCCCGTCGGGCTTTATTACTACAAGATCAACGGCGGCGCGTTTGAGAAGCACGTCATCGATTACGGGCCGGCCGGCGAGGCGTCCGGGTGCGGGATTTATTTTTGGATCCACGATTTAAGCGGCAACGGCTATCCGGACATCATCGCTCCAGGCAAGGAAGGATTATTTCTGTTTGAAAATGTCGGACCGTCCACAACAGGAGGAGTACAGAGATGAACAAATTAAAAATCGGCTTCGTCGGCACAGGTTCGATGGGGCAATGCGCACATCTGATCAACTACGCGAATCTGCGTGAAGAATGCGAAGTGGTGGCGATCGCCGAACCGCGGCCGAAGTTGGCGCAATTAGTCGCCCAGCGCTACGGGATTCCGGCCATTTACAAGGATCACACGGAGCTGCTGGCGAACGGCGGTGTCGACGCGATTGTCGCGGCTCAGCCTTTCCGACGGCATAGTCTGATCATCCCGGATATTCTGCGAGCCCGTATCCCGGTGTTTACAGAGAAACCGGTGACAATGACGGTGGAGGCGGCGGAACCGTTGGTCAAGCTCGGCGAGGAGCTCGGGGCTCTGCACGTCATCGGCAACCAGAAGCGCTCCGATCCGGCCATGGAATACGCGAAGGCGCTGGTTGACAAATGGAAGGCGTCCGGGGAGATGGGCCGGATGAAATACGTCCGCGCCACGATGCCGCGCGGCGATTGGAGAGCCGGGGCCGATCTGCCGCTCATGACCGATGAGCCGAATCCGCGCGACGAGCTGGAGCCGTACCCCACCGAGTTCAACGAATATTGGGGCAAGCAGTACAACGCCTTCGTCAATTACTACATTCATCAACTGAACTACATTCGTTTTCTGCTCGGCGAGGAATGCAAAGTGACGTATGCCGATCGTGGTGGAGTGCTGATGGTGATGGAGACGGCGAACAATGTGACAGCTACGTTGGAGATGGAGCCTTATCGCACGAGCGTCGAATGGCATGAATCGGTAATCGTCGCTTTTGAGAAAGGATTCGTGAAGGTTGACTTGCCCGCTCCACTCGCTCGAGCAACGGCAGGCAAGGTGACGGTGATGAGGGACAACGGAGAAGAGATGTCCTATACGCAGCCGATTTTGCCCAATCTGGACTCGATGCGCAAGCAGGCGATGAATTTCCTGGCCGCCGTGCGTGGGGAACGATCCCCGGCCTGTTCGGCGAAGGATGCGCTGGAAGATTTGAAGCTGTCCATGCAGTACATTCGCAAGATGGCGGCTTATTCATCTTAGGATGCGTGAGGAAATTAGCGACAGATATTTCGTCATGCATCCACAATTCCAATCCAAGAAAGGAAGATGAATCGATGAAGGTAGCGATTATTGGCGCAGGAAGTATTGTGTTCTGCAAGACGCTGGTGATGGACATTCTGGCCACGGAAGCTTTGGCGGAGACGGAGTTTGCTCTAATGGCTCCGACGATGGGGAAAATTTCGCAGGTCAAGTCGTTCCTGGATCGCGTGATCCAAGACAACGGGCTGTCCGCCAAGGTGACGGCCACGACCGATCGCCGTGAAGCGCTGCAGGGGGCGAAATACGTCATTTGCTGCTTCCAGGTCGGCGGCGTCTCGGCGTTCGAGCTCGACTACAAGATCCCGCTAAAGTACGGGGTCGACCAGTGTATCGGCGATACGCTCGGGCCGGGCGGGATTTTCCGCGCGCTGCGCAGCATCCCGGTCATCCTCGATGTCGCCAAAGATATGCAAGAGCTGTGCCCGGACGCGACGCTGCTCAATTACGTCAATCCGATGGCGATGATCTGCTGGGCGCTGGGCGAGACGAAAACCAAGTTCGTCGGGCTGTGCCACGGCGTGCAGACGACACTGGACCTCATCTCCGGGTACGTCGGCATTCCGAAGACCGAGATCGACTACATCAGCGCGGGCATCAACCATATGGCTTGGTTTACCAAGATCGAGCATCGCGGTACGGATCTGTATCCGGTATTAAGGGCGAGATTCGAGCAACCCGAGTTTTACGTAAACGAAAAAGTGCGGGGCGAAGTGTTCCGCCAGTTCGGCTATTTCATGACGGAGTCGACGGGGCATCTGTCCGAATACGTGCCGTGGTTCCGCAAGAGCTCCGAGGCGCTGCATCTGTATTGCGACGAGCCGTCGTTCGGCGGGGAGTCTGGCGCGTACTACACGTGGTGCACGTACGTGGCAGACAAGTACAGGGAGAAGGACATCCTGTCCGAAGACTCCACGGTGCTTACCCCGCGAAGCGTCGAATATTGCGCCTACATTATTGAGGCGCTGGAAACCGGCAAAACGTTCAAATTCAACGGCAACGTCCGCAATGACGGGATGATCACGAACCTGCCGGCGGAGTGTTGCGCCGAAGGGCCGATATTCGCCGACCGAACGGGCTTGAACCGCACGTTAGTCGGGGACTTGCCACCGCAATGCGCCGCGCTGAACATGACCAACATCAACGTGCAGCGGCTTGCGGTGTTGGCCGCTAAGTCGGGCGATCCGGAGTCGGTTGTGCATGCCGTTGCCATGGACCCGCTAACGTCGGCCGTGTTGACGCTGAAAGATATCCGCGCGATGGTCGGGGAGATGCTGGAGGCTGAGAGCGAATGGCTGCCGCAATTTGCCGGGCGCAAGCCGAGGGCGACGCCGGTTGTCCATATTCCCGCCAACGTACAGCGAGCGGAAGTGCCGATTGACCCGGCTTTGGCGGTATTTTCGAGGTTCGGGGAGCTGGCGAAGTAACCGCAAGAAAATCATGATTCGGGAGGGGTTAAGATGAGAATTCCAAGATGGAAAATGGGATCGCTTGTGTTGGTTGTTATGCTCGCGCTTTCAGGTTGTGGCGGGGGTAGTGGGGATGGCGATGGCGGAAGTCAAGCAGCTGGCGGTGGAGATAGTGCAGGCGCGAAGACGCAGCAGCCTGCGAAAGGTGCGAGCCTGGATATCGATTCGAGTCAGCCAATTACGATAAGCGCATACAGGGTGTCCACGGGGATGACGGAGGACGAATTCAATCAATTCATCGCCGATCCGGTAAAGAAACGGTACCCGAATATCACGCTTACGTTCAGTCAGGCTGCAGCGGGCAACCAGCCGGCAGACCTCGTGGCTTCCGGACAAATTCCGGATCTGTTGATTACCGACCAAGGGGGGATGCGAACGTTTACCGATTTGCATATATCCGAGGATTTAGCGCCTCTAATCAAAAAATATAATGTGGATATAAACAAATATGAACCGGCAGCCATTGAACTCGCCAAAGGCTTGAGCTTGGACGGCAACCAATTGGTCGGGATTCCGTTCTCGTTAAATTTCAGCGGATTCTTCTATAACAAAGATGTGTTCGATAAATTTGCCGTTCCTTATCCCAAAGACGGGATGGACTGGGATGACGTGATCGAATTAGGCAAGAGGGTCGCCCGGGAGGACAGCGGAATTTCTTACAAGGCTCTTTATCCGAATCCGGTGAAAAGCGTATCTTTCGACAATGGGATCAATGTCGTCGATGCGAAGACGAACCGGTCTAATTTTGCGACAGACGATTGGAAAGCGGTATTCCAGACCTATGTGAATATCTTGAAAATTCCAGGGAATTTGACCGTACCTACACCGACGAAGCTTTTCCAGGATGCACAGCTTGCCATGATGTCCAGCGGAGTGGCCAGAATCGGGGAGTTCGACAAGCTGTATAAAGAGGGGCATCCCGTAAATTGGGATGTCATTGCTCACCCGAAAATCGCCAAATATAAGAGCACGGGGTTGGGGTCCGTATCGCCGGCCTACCTGCTGCCTTCCGTCACCTCGAAAAATAAAGACACGGTTTTCAAAATCATCCTCGCCGTCACGGAGAAGGATAATCAGATTGCCATGACAAGGCAAGGAAGATTGTCAGGCTTGAACGACAAGCAAATCCGCGAACAATTCGGCCAAGGGATGGAGTCGATGAAAGGAAAGAATGTGAAAGGCATGTTGGCCTTGCCCTTCGCGTTGGGCGCAAAATATACCATCTATGACAACGTTGCCGGCAAATATTTGGATCAGGCGGCAAAAGAAGTCGCTCAAGGGACGAAGGATGTCAATACAGCCTTACGAGAAGCGCAGGAGCAAGCGAATAAGGATATCGAAGGATTGGAGCAAGGGAAGTAAGAATGGATGCGGGAACCCCCTGGCGGCTGAGGCTGCCTGGGGGTTTTTTATATGAGAATGCTATAACGATCCGCATTGAAGGCGAAAGATTTCAAGGAAATCGACCAGCGTATTGTTGATGCAATCCGACAGACTTTGCTTAAAGAACAAATAAATCCCGCTGTCATTGAACGTTATCTTGCCAATGCGGGGGAGCCTGTCTTCGCCAAAAGCAAAGATCGTTCCCAGACAGCCCGGCTTAGCCAAGCTTGCGACACGGTTCAGATTATCGCCAGCAATAAAGAAGATATCGATCCCGTTTCAATTGGGATGAAAGTCAGCCAACTCCTTGTTGGGGGGAGCAGCGGCCAACAATACTTCTACCCTAGCGAGAAAATGATGGATGATTTGAAACAGTTGGGCATTGAGCCGATGTACAAATGTCATGCGTTTGAGCTTGTGGTCAGGCTGGATTTGAATCGCACAGAGGCTATTCGCAAGTTGATCGTACCGGCAAACATCACGTTCCTGCAGCTTCATAACATCCTGCAAGCGGCGTTCGGTTGGAGCAATGACCACCTTTACGACTTTTGGCTGTGCGAGCGGTCGGAACAAGAGGAGCCGAGCATCGAATTGGTCGCGAGCGATGTCGATTTGGAAGATCGAGACGGCGATATTCGGCTAGTGGATGAGATTCAGCTTGCCGAACTGTGGCAAATCAGATACTTGTATTGGGGCAAAAGCTATGACTTCGGGGACTACTGGTGCCATACTATCGAAGTGACACGTGAGGTTCACGATTACACGTAACGTCCTCCGCAGCTCTTTGAACAGGCGAGCCATCGGGTAAACACTGCTTTGCTTTGGTAGGTGGTCGCTTTCATGCCCTAGAGTGCACTCCCTACGCTTTCAAGGCGCGTGCCCATGTCTCATAAAACTCCGCCAACGATGAATACCTTGAGCTGCGGTCCGGGGAGGTCGCCTTGGCGGCCACCTCGTATAGCTGCTCTCCCGCCTCCCACTTGGCTAACGACCGATCCCGCTCCCCGCCGAGCAAGCAGAACGTCATCGCTCC
>JAJFMO010000191.1 GCA_020697475.1 Paenibacillaceae bacterium
GTAGACGAACGAATCGGCATCGTCTGCACATTCGGCACTCCGGGAACTCAAAGGGTGGAGAAGTTGAAAAAAGCCGTAGGATCGCTGCCCGTCTACGTCTTCACCGACAACGACGCTCCTGGCAAAAAAATTCGCGGGATTTTGCGGGATGCGTTTCCCGATGCGGAGAATATATACACTCGTGCAGGTTACGCCGGGGTGGAAGGAACACCGGAGGAGTATTTGATTCAACAGCTGGAGAAAGCGGGGTTGGACGAGCACATCTTGTACCCGCCTGGTCAGGAGATGAATTTCACCAAGTAAATCGTCATTGTAACGGTAAATATGCTGAATAGCGTCGAAGAGAATGCCGCTTGAGAAGCGAATTCCGGCTCGTTGTCGAATTCTACGGCGAGCAGCACACTGCTGAGCGACGTCGGCACCGCACAGGAGAGCACAAGCGCCTGCGCCATAATGCCGTGGATGCCCATCGCCCACACAACAGCAAAGCCGAGCAACGGCGCGGCGCACAACCGCATGAAGTTGGCCCAGGCGACGTCGCCGAAGCGGATTTGCCACTTCATCCCGCCGAGCTGGGCGCCGAGCGTGACGAGCGCAATCGCGATAAAGCCGCTGGCCGCGTAGTTGATCGGGGTATAGATCGGCGGCGGCACCGGCAAATCGAATCCTTTCATTAAGAAAGCAAGCGGGATAGCATAGATGGAAGGCAGCGAAAGAATCGTCTTCATCGTCTGACGGAACGTCATGCGGTGCGCGTTGACGCTATATACTCCGTATGTATTGGGGATGAGGTTTTGCATCATCATTATAATGATTTGGATGGACAAAGTGAACGCATCGCCGACGAACACAAGCTGGTTGAGCGGCACGCCATAGTTGGCGGAGTTATAGAACAATACGCTGTTGCGAACAGCGCTTCGCATCCCCTCGCGATATTTCCTGATGCGAATCATCAATTCCGTTAACAATATCAACACCGCATAGAAGCAGGCGAAAAACAGCAGTACTTGCCCAATCACTGAGTAAGATAATGTCGTCTCATACAACAACTTGAACACGATACAAGGCGAGAATAAATAAAAGTTCAGTTTGGATAATGTTTTCATGTCCAAATGAAAAGACCGTCGGAGCACTATGCCGACGGTAATCATAATCGATAGCGGTACGATATTATTCAATAATATATAGAAGAAATACGACATTTTCCCGTTCCCCGTTTACCTTGTTGTGTACTTATTACTTACTTAACTGGACCAGGTCGTCGACCATCACTTTCGGGTCAATGCTACCGGCATCATAATATTTGCGGATGTTGCTATTCTTGTCAACCAACACAATCAGGTTCGTATGCATGAAATTTCCATCTTTATCTTTGGCGATCGCGATGCCGAATTGCTTGGCCAAGTCGAACGTCGCTTTCTCATCCCCTCGCACAAAGTACCAATCGTCTTGATTTTTTACAAATTGGCTGGAAAACTTCTGCAACTGCTCGGGTGTATCGCGGTCCGGATCGAAGGTGATTGAGAAGAAGGCGGTCTTATTGCCCCATACCCCCTTGTCTATCAACCCTTCCTGCACACGAGACATCAAGTAAGTCGCCGGAATGCAGACGTCGGGACAATTTGAATAGAAGAAGAACACAATCCGAGCCTTCCCCTTCGAATCTTGCCAATTGACCGGCTTGCCGTCCATGTTGGTCAGGTTAAAAGTCGGAGCCTGCTGAATAATCTTATAATCGGTTTTCCCCCGCGACAATTGCTGCGATAACATGGCTGCCGCAATGACAATTAGAATCACCGCCGCAGCCAGCTTAAACCAATGCCGTTGCAAAAAATTCGCCATTGCAGGCTCCCCTTCCCTCTCGATTATTTCGGAACTGTGTCGAGGATCATCACCAGGAACAAGATGGTCAAATAATTAATCGAGAACATAAAGTTCTTCTTCGCCCACAGCACATCGTCCTTCGCTCTAAACCCGGACAAGCACAGATACGCCCAATACAGCCCCATCGCGGCGGCGACAAATAAATATATTTCTCCGACATAGCCGTAAATGTACATCAACAAGGAAGCCGGCACCAAAGGAATCACGTATCGCAGCATGCTGACCTTGGTTACTTCGGCTCCGCGAACGACCGGCAACAACGGGAAGCCGGCGTTGCGGTATTCTTCGGTCCGGCGAATGCCGAGCGCCCAGAAGTGCGGCGGCTGCCAGAGAAACAGAATAAGAAACAAAATCCACGCCCCGGCGTCCAGCGTCTGCGACACGGCGCAGTAGCCGATGACCGGCGGCATCGAACCGGAAATTGCTCCGATCACGGTGCTCCATACCGACGTCCGTTTCAGCCAGACGGAATAAACCCATACATAGACAAACATACCGACGAGCCCGAGCAAGGCGCAGAGCGGATTGACCAGCAAATCAAGCACTGCGATACCGGCCAAACCCAGCACGATCCCGTACCACATCACGACACGCGGATCAACACGGCCGCTAGGCAACGGTCGCTTCTGGGTGCGGGTCATCTTCGTATCCATATCGCGGTCGATATAGTTGTTCAGCACACAAGAAGAAGCCATAACGAGCGTCGTTCCGACAATCATCCAAATCAACAGCATCCAGTCGACCTGCAGACCGGCTGCCACCCAAAATCCGCCGAAAGCGGCGATCAAATTGGAAAAAATAATTCCCGGCTTGGCCAGATAAACAAAGTCCCGCCATGATACTTGCTTGCTTTGAGCGACGGCATCCGGCGTTGCGGGATCCGCGGAATCGGCTGCCGCCGTATATGTGATCGATTTATCCATATCTATTGCCTCCTGTCAGGCTCTTTCATCCAATACTATAGCAACCGCAGGGCGGTTTTACAACCGAAGCGGACAACAGTTCATAAATTTGTAGAATCCCGCGGCTTGTTCGGCATGGGCATTCGTCACCATGCGCCTATTTTCTCATACATTATAGGGATGACTTGATAAGGAGGAAATAAATCGATGTATACTTACTTTCCCTATCGCATGCCGTTGAACTATCCGCCGATGACCAACGGGTTCCCTACCGCTTCGAACTTCTTGCCGGGCGGATTTCCGGGTGCTCCTGGTATGGGCGTCCCAGTCAACAATCCGCCGGTGTCGGAAAGTCCGGGCCAGCTGCCGATCGAGCAATCGTTCGTCGAAAATATTCTTCGGCTCAACCGCGGCAAAGTCGGCACGTTCTACATGACGTACGAGAACAACAGCGAGTGGAACGCGAAAGTGTTCAGAGGGGTGATTGAGGCTGCAGGCCGCGATCACATCATCATCAGCGACCCGCAAACCGGGATGCGCACTTTGCTGCTCATGGTCAATCTGGATTATGTCACATTCACCGAAGAATTGAATTACTCCCCTGCCTTCGGCACCGCACCGAGTTTGACGGTAAGGTAAAGAACCCCGCAAAGTGGAGCCTCCCTTCGGTGCCGATTCAGGCACTTTGAACTAAATTTTGCCGTTTCGCGACGGCCACACTCCCCCGATGACCTGTCAACAACAGGTTGCCGGGGGATTTTTGTGTCTCGCTCCGCAACAAAAACTTTACATTTAAGGGGCAATCATGGATTTATTTTATCGCAAAAGATGATACACTATAGAAAGGAATGAACGGCATTCGCCTTATCCGGGCGGACGCCGCATTTAGGAGGAGAACCATTGGATACAGGTACACATCTTGTGATCGGCTTAGGTCTTGCCGGTCTGGCCTACATCGATCCTGTCGTCGCAGCCGACTCAACCGTTTCAACCGCCGTCTTGATCGGCACAGTCTTGGGCTCGCAAGCACCCGATTCAGATGGAATCATGCGTTTGAAGGGCAACGCCGCTTATATCAAGAACCACCGGGGAGCCTCTCATTCGCTGCCCGCAATCGGAATTTGGACGCTCTTGATCACCTCGCTTCTCTGCCTGTTCTTTCGAGATTTGCCGGTGTTGCACGTCGGAATGTGGGTATTGATCGCCGTTTGCGTACACGTTTTTACCGATCTGTTCAACACATACGGTACGCAAGGAGGCAGGCCGTTCACTGACAAATGGATTTCCTGGAACATCATTCATATTTTCGACCCGATTATTTTCTGCAGCCATCTGGTGGCGATTTTTCTGTGGTCCACCCATCTGGCTGAACCGGATTTCATCTTTCCGGCATTGTACATTTCGCTTGCAGGTTATTATATTTGGCGTACGATAACCCATTATGTGCTGCAGTCGGGGTTGTACCGCAAAGATTTGTCCTACGAACGCGGGGAGAAATATATACTTATCCCGACCGTCAACCTGTACGTCTGGAATATCGTGAAACGCAGGAACGACGGCACATTCATGCTTGGCGAGCTGCGCAATAACCATCTGAAGTGGATCGATCATGTCAGTTGCGATTGCCACCCGGCTGTGGAGGCTTCGAAGGCGCATCCGGACATCGCGGCGTTCTTGTATTATTCGTCATATGCCTGTGCGGAAATCAAGAATCACCCATGGGGGTACGAAGTGCGCTGGGCCGATGTTCGCTACCGGCATCGCAGACAATATCCGTTCGTGGCGGTCGTCCTGATGGATCGTTCGTACGAACCGATGGATTCGTATGTCGGCTGGGTCAGCGAGTCGAGGCTGGAGAAGAAACTGCGGGCCGGTTCTTATTGAACATATTGAGCTTTAAGGAGTCTTTATATAAAAAGATAAGGCTCAAGGAATTGTCCTTGAGCCTTACGTATGTTCATGGATGGGTCAAGTTGCTTTAGCGGGCTTGTCCTGCGAGCGTTTGCTCTGCGATTTGCACCAGACGGCGAGTGATGTGGCCTCCGATAGCGCCTGCATCGCGAGTAGCCATATTGCCCATATAACCGTCTTGCGGAATTTGGATGCCCAGCTCCTGAGCAACTTCGTATTTCAACTGATCCAAAGCTTGCCCTGCCTGAGGTACGACGAGTACATTGCTGCTGCGAGATTGTCCTTGTGCCATAATAGAAAACTCCTTTCGCATCTCAAAGTTGTCTAAAGCAAAAGTTGTTGCTGCAAGCTTGCAAGCTTATTATGAGCACTTTGAAAATGAATATACATCCGAGTAAAAAAAAATGAGGTGTACTGATGAATCGCCTGCTGGCACTCGTTTTTTCCCTGGCCGGAGTCGTCTTGTTGACAGCGATCGGCTTTGCTTTTTCCATAGGTTCGGGCTGGCTCGTCGTCTTATTTACGATAGCAGCGATCGGCTGGATCGGCTTGGGCTTTGTAGTCAAAGCCCGGTCGCAGCGTCGGCAAGACCGGTCGTCCCGATAGACAAGTCTATTGGCCGGGCGGGAGCAGGAAGCCCATTCGACGCTTCACTTCCGTTAACGTGCGATTGGCCGTTTGAGAAGCGTTGAATGCTCCCTTGGACAGCACGTCGTATATTTCTCCGCTTTCGCGAATCTCCTTGTACCGCTGCTGGATCGGCTCGAGCACGGCAACGACCTGCTCGGCCAATTCCTTCTTGAACGGCCCGTAGCCCAAGCCGGCGAACCGTTCTTCCACCTCGGCCACCCCAATATTGGCGCATTGCGCGAAGATGCCGATCAAATTGCTGATCTCCGGCTTCGTCGCGGGATCGTATTTCACTTCGCGCCCCGAGTCCGTAACGGCTCGGCTGATCTTCTTGCGAATCACATCCGGAGAATCAAGCATCGCGATATAACTGCCTGCCACCGGATTGCTCTTGCTCATCTTCTTCGTCGCATCATCGAGCGACATAATTCGCGCACCCACTTCAGGAATATACGGTTGCGGAATTTTCAGACAGTCCCCGAACCGATGATTGAATCGCTGCGCCAAGTCGCGGGTAATCTCCAGATGTTGCTTCTGATCGTCCCCCACCGGCACCAAATCGGCCTCATACAACAAGATATCTGCAGCCATCAGCGCAGGATATGTGAACAGCCCCGCTCCAACCGCCTCTTTGCCAGCCGCCTTGTCCTTGAATTGGGTCATCCGTTCCAGCTCGCCCATATAAACAAGGGTGGTCATCAGCCATCCCAATTCGGCGTGCGCCGGCACATGCGATTGAAGGAAAATGTTCGCCTTGAGCGGATCGATGCCCGCCGCCAGAAACAGCGCCGCCACCGCCTCGGATTGCTCACGCAGCGCTTCCGGCTCCTGAGGTACGGTCACCGCGTGCAGATCGACCACCATAAAATAACATTCGTGCTCATGCTGAAGCTTCACGAAATTGCGCATCGCGCCTATGTAATTGCCTAACGTCAAATTTCCGCTCGGTTGAATTCCCGATAATACTCTCGCCAATTGACTCGCCTCCGGCTATTATTATAGCTTATATAGGTAAGAACTTTCCAATTTGGAGGAGGCTTGGAGGATGACGACAATCCTCGATTGGCATGGCGAACAAGTATATATGATGGAAAATGACCGGTTGCAAGTGTACTTATGCCCGGCCATCGGCAACAATCTATTCCGTATTCGAGATTTGGTGCTGGATCGGGAAGTGATTCGCGTACCGGATACTCCGGCGACGCTGAAGGAGAATCCGATTCATTACGGCTGTCCGCTGCTCATGCCGCCGAGCCGGATTCGGGAAGGGAAATTTCATTACCGCGGGCGCGATTACCAGTTCGAGATCAATTCGAATGGTCACCATATTCACGGGCTGATCAAATCCCGCCCCTGGCGCGTCACGGAAACGGTCGAGGGATCGACGGTGCAAGCTGTTACCTGCACCCTTTCAACCTCCGACTTCCCCGACTTGATTCGACAATATCCGCACGATCTGACGTTTGCAATGACGTATGTGCTGGAGGAGAGTTCACTGGTTCAAAAGTTGACCGTCACGAATCAAGGCAAGGAGGCCGCTCCGTTCGGTTATGGAGTTCATACTTGGTTCAACCTTGACAGCGAGCCCGATCAATGGACGTTATC
>JAJFMO010000192.1 GCA_020697475.1 Paenibacillaceae bacterium
AGATTTAAAGACAGGGGTCCGGGTGCTGGGAACGAAAGGGTTTATCGAGGTTAATTGGGACGGGTTGTGCCAGAAAGCGGTTGCTTACGATGATCCCGACTGGAAGCCGGATCCGGTCAAATCGCCCTCCGGGGAGCAGATGTCCGGGGTCATTCGACACATTGTGGATAGTTTGCAGAATGGGACGGAATGTGAGCTTTCCCACGTTCATGCCCTCCGCGCGGCTGAAATTATTTTCTCACTCTACGAATCTGTGCGGCGCCATGCGCGAATTGTGCTTCCTTTGACAGGAGTAACGGATCATCCTTTCAAGACGATGTTGGAGCAAGGCCGGTTTGAAACGAAGTAAATCCAGGAGGTGGCGCGACGATGACGAAAGCGAAGATCGGTTTCATCGGATTGATCAAGGAAGAGATGAACGGCGATTTTTGGGGGGCGATGCACAAGGTCGCGGAGATCGGTTATCAGGGAGTCGAAGGGGCGGTGCAACTGCTCCAAGGGGACGTCAAGTCCAATGTGAGGAGATTTCACGAGCTTGGCCTGCAGGTCATCACCTACAGCGCGAAGCGGGACGAATTGCGCGATCGTCTGGACACGATCATCGCCAACGCTCATGCGCTGGAAGCACCGCATGTTTCTGTATGGTGGGGGCCTTGCAATTCCAAGGAAGAGCTGCTTCGGGATGCCGAATTATACAATGAGGCCGGTCGAAGGCTTGCGGCGGAAGGGCTGAAATTGTGCTATCACAACCACGAGCACGAGTTCAAAACGGCTTTTAACGGGGTATATGCGCTGGATATCCTGGCTGAGTATACGGATCCGCAGTGCTTGTGTTTTGAACTCGATGTGGCTTGGGCCACCTTCGGCGGCGCCGATCCGGTTCCGCTGCTGCACAGAATGGCGGGCCGCGTTCCGGCCATTCACGTTAAAGATCTTTACGCGCTGACCGAGCGCGGGCAATTCACGGCTGTCGGCACCGGTGTGGTCAAGGTGAAGGAATCGGTCGTTGCGGCGATTGAAACTGGAGTGGATTGGGTCGTCGTGGAGCAGGATCGGCTGCGCAATTTGACCTCTTGGGAGACGCTGACGGTCAGTTATTTGAATTTGAAGGAAGCGGGTTTGGTGTAGCTCGGTTTCGACGTATGGCCTCCGGCAGTCAAGGCTGCCTATCTCGGTTGTAACGGACACCATGGCATCTTAGAAGGTGAAAAAGGCGCAACGAAGATTGTAACGGACACCACAGCCGCTTAGAACGTTGAAACTTGCTTAATTGCGTACCAAACTCGCTCTAAGCGTACGCTGTGTCCGTTACAGCAGCTAAGTCCATGTTTGAGCCTGCTAAGCGTACGTGGTGTCCGTTAGCCAGATGAGCGAAGCAAGGTTTGCAAACCATGCAGAAGTCGAATCCCCCCACATGAAACTGTCCGCGCAACTCACCGCAACTCCCCCTCCACGGAAAAAGCCACATTTTCACCAATTGCCTGTTCCGGGAATAGACTGAAATCATAGGGACAACATGAGCATACAACGGGATGGTGATCATGATGGCCATGAGCAAATTTCATCTTGTGCTGGAACGGATGAGGCTGCCGAACGGCACCTACGTTGCAAGTTTGTCCAAAGATTACGATTATGTATGGATTCGCGATGTGTGTTATACGGTGCTGGCTTACCTCACTTCGTCTTGCAACCGATACGAGAAGGCGTATCACGCATTGTTCGACCTCTTCAGACGATACGAGTGGAAGATCGACATCCACCGAAACCAGAAACCTGTGTATCCTTACGAATATATTCACGCCCGCTATTCCAAGGATTTGAAGGAAATCAAGACGGAATGGGGCCATGCCCAAAATGATGCCATAGGAGCTTTCCTGTTCGGCGTTGGCGAAGGTGTGCGGCTTGGAAAGAAAGTCATTCGCGATCGAACGGATCGCGGCATCGTGCAGAAACTGGTTGATTACTTGGCATGCATCGAGTACTGGCAGGATGAAGACAACGGAATGTGGGAAGAAAACCGGGAAGTGCATGCGTCGAGCGTAGGAGCTTGCGTTGCCGGGTTGAAAGCGGTCAAGATGCTGGTGAATGTGCCGGAGAGCTTGATCGCCCAAGGCGAGGAAACGTTGAATCGGCTTCTCCCCAGGGAAAGCGCGACGAAGGATACGGATTTAAGCTTGTTGTCCCTGGTTTACCCGTATCAAGTCGTGACGAGGGAGATGGCCGGGGTGATCCTGGAGCGGGTGACCTCGCGGTTGGAGCGGACGTACGGTTGTATCCGATATGCGAATGACCAATATTACAACGAAGGCAGCGAAGCGGAATGGTGCTTCGGGTTCCCGTGGCTCGGCCTGTGTTACAGCCGAATGGGTGACACGGAGCGGATGATGGACTATTGGGGGAAAACGCAACGCGTTATCTTGCCCAATGGAGATGTGCCGGAACTATATGTTGGAGGGAAACAGATCCCGAACGGGAACACACCGCTCGCTTGGTCGGTTTCCATGACGTCTCTGCTGTACGAAAGGGTTCAGAAGTTAAACTGTGCGTTGTCCTCGTAGTGCCGATAAACCTCCCGTCGTAAGCGCTAGCAGCTTGCAGGCGGGAGGTTTTTTAGCCTTTATTAGTTCCGGAGCCCCAGCAAAGTACATGGTGGGCGGCCTTGACCCATCGGTGGCGCAATAAGAACTTTACGATGCGTTATAAGGATTCCAGGAAACGTTATTGTCGATTCGTCGCGAAAATATAACGTATAAGGTATCGAAAATGCGTTATCACCTAGACGGTTCCCTTCACAGTACTCCCATCTGTTCAGCGCGAATGCATAATGGCTCGCCGTCTCCCAGATGTACGACACGCTCCCAAAATAAATCGAGGGGGGGTTTCCTCCTATTTTCCATATGAATAGACAAAGACACCTGTGAATAGAAATGGGCTAAAGAAACAGGGGGTGAGCGAGCAGAGTGGAGAACAACATGTTAACCATGCCAGCCGTTCAAACGAAGCCATCCGGGGAGTTGCCCAACGGCCCAAGCGAACAGGAGCTGCAGCAGTTTGCCCGGGGCGAGTGGTACCGCAGCTACGAGAAATTCGGAGCGCACACGGCAATCGTCAACGGTGTACACGGAGTGCGGTTCTGCGTATGGGCGCCGAACGCGCAAGAAGTCCACGTCGTCGGCGATTTCAACAGTTGGAACGGGGAAGGCCACCGGATGCGCCGGATCGAACCCGGGGGCTGCGGGGTGTGGGTGCTCTTCGTGCCGCAGTTGTCGACAGGCGCCGTATACAAGTACGAAATCGTCTCCGAAGTCGGCTCCGTCTTCATGAAATCCGATCCTTATGCGGTGTATTCCGAGACGAGACCCGCTACCGCCTCCATCACCTACGATTTGTCCGGATACACCTGGCACGATGGCAAGTGGCGCAGAAGAAGAGATCGAACGCCATCCTACAATCGGCCAATGATGATTTACGAGGTTCACTTGGGCACCTGGAAGCAGAAGGAAAACGGGGATCTCTATACATATCGCGAGCTTGCCCGGGAATTGCCTGAATACGTCGCCGACATGGGGGTTACGCATATTGAACTGCTCCCCTTGACGGAGCACCCGTATGACCGCTCTTGGGGGTATCAAAGCACAGGGTATTTCTCGGCGACCAGCCGGTTCGGCACCCCCCATGACTTGATGTACTTGGTGGACTGCTGCCATCAACGAGGCATCGGCGTCATCCTCGATTGGGTGCCCGGCCATTTTTGCAAAGATGCGCACGGCTTGTCCCGTTTCGACGGTTCGCCGCTTTACGAATACAGCGACCCGCAGCTCGCGGAGAATGAGGTGTGGGGGACGGCTAACTTCGACCTGAAGAAACCGGAAGTCGTCAGTTTCCTGATCTCCAACGCTTTATTTTGGATGGAGGCTTATCACCTGGACGGTCTTCGCGTCGATGCGGTCGCCCATATGCTATACCCTCCGGGCGGCTCAGACAACCGGCATGCCGTGCATTTTCTGCAACGACTCAATGAGGCGGTTTTCAGCGAGCATCCTTATGCCTTGATGATGGCGGAGGATTCTACGGACTGGCCGTTAGTGACGGCACCGACTTATGATGGCGGTCTGGGGTTTAACTACAAGTGGAATATGGGCTGGATGAACGACGTACTCAAGTACATGCAGCTCGATCCGATTTACCGCAAGGGGAACCACCGGTTGCTCACCTTTTCTCTGATGTATGCTTTTTCTGAAAATTTCATCTTGCCGTTCTCGCATGACGAGGTCGTTCACGGGAAGAAGTCGCTGTTGAACAAAATGTTCGGTACCTATGAGGAACGTTTTGCGCAGCTTAAGCTGTTGTACGGGTATATGATGGCGCATCCGGGCAAGAAGCTGTTGTTCATGGGGAATGAATTCGCGCAATTCGATGAGTGGAAGGACCAAGAGGGGCTGGATTGGAACTTGCTGGATTTCGAGCGTCATGCCGGCATGAGAGTTTATGTACAGCGGTTGTTTGATCTGTATAAGCGGGAACGCGCTTTGTGGGAGAAGGACTTCACGCAGGACGGCTTCGAATGGATCGATCCGGATAACGCCGACCAGAGCATTGTTTCCTTCATTCGCAAAGGCAAGAAGGCATCGGAGTTTGTCGTCGTCATCTGCAACTTCACGCCGGTTCATTATCCCAAGTTCGCGATCGGAGTTCTGGAGTCCGGCGAGTATGCGGAAATATTTTCGAACAAAGAAATGGAATATGGACAACGCCTCCCTCATAAAGTAGGAAAACTGGTAACCAAGCAAGGAGTTTGGCATAATCGCCCGCACTCCCTGTCGTTGGAAATTACGCCTTACACGTTTAAAATGCTGAAACTCAAAAGAGGAAAGAGGGGGCAATAAATCGGCAATATGACAAGGACTTCATGTGTAGCTCTGGTATTGGCTGGCGGAGAAGGGAAACGGCTGGGGGAAATTACGAGCAAGATGGCAAAGCCGGCGGTAGAGTTCGGGGGGAAGTTCCGCCTGATCGATTTCCCATTAAGTAATTGTACGAATTCAGGTATGGATGTCGCAGGGGTGGTCACTCAATACGAGCCGTTGGCGTTGCATTCCTACATTGGCGCTGCCAACCCGTGGAATCTGGAAGTCACCCTGCTTCCGCCATACGTTCAGAAGGACGGCGGGAACTGGTACCAAGGCACAGCCCATGCGGTCTATCAGAACAGAAATTTTATCGACCACTATAACCCGGAATACGTATTAATTCTCTCAGGAGACCACGTGTATAAAATGGATTATTCCAGGATGCTGGAGTTCCATCAACGGAAGGAAGCCGATGTAACGATTTCTGTGATCGAAGTCCCGTGGGATGATGCGAGCCGCTACGGAATCGCGAATGCGCGCGGTGACGGTTCGATCTATGAGTTTGATGAAAAGCCTGTTGTTCCGAAAAGCAACCTGGCCTCGATGGGGATCTACATATTTAATTGGTCCATGTTGAAAAGTTGTTTGGATGACGATATGAACGATCCGCGTTCGTCCCACGATTTCGGCAAGGACATCTTGCCGGGATTGCTTTGGAATGGCAAGAGGCTGTACGCCTATCCTTTTCACGGGTACTGGAGAGATGTCGGAACGATCCGAAGTTTGTGGGAAGCGAATATGGATTTGTTGGATCGAGAAATCGATTTTTGCGACACGGATTGGCCGATTTATTCGGTAAGCGCGAATTCATCCCCGCACTACATTGCCCCCGAAGCTTCGATTCACAATTCCTGTATTCACGATGGTTGCATGGTCTATGGAGAAGTAAACCATTCCGTATGCTCTTCTAACGTGTCGATTGGAGAAGGGAGCGTAATTAAAGACGCCGTCATCATGCCAGGGGCCAAGATCGGGAGGAACGTCAGAATCGAGCGGGCCATTATCCTGAATAACGCAACGATCGAAGACGGGAGCGTCGTCGGATGCGCGGAAGAGATTGTTTTGGCAGGAGAAAGAAGACCGATTACAACTGACTTCGGAAAAATTCCGGGAGGGGTATAACACGACATGGGTAAAAATGTACTCGGTCTGATTGACGTTTCCGGATCAACGGAAGAGCTGGGTGTGCTGGCGCACAATCGGTGCCTGTCCGCAGTGCCTTTCGGAGGGAAATATCGGTTGGTCGATTGGGTTCTGTCCAGCCTGACCAATGCAGGGATTGATCAAATTGCCCTATGCGGCCATCGGGTATCCCGGGAACTGCTCGAACATGTGGGATCGGGTCAAGATTGGGATTTGCACCGGAGGGCAGGGCTGACTGTACTTGCCGACGTGGCAGCTGCCGGTTCCTCCGATGCCGGTGCCGCCTCCAGCCTTGCTATGTTTAGACAGCATCTCCCTTATTTCCTAAGCAGCCCAAGGAACTATATTTTTCTGGCCAAAGGAAATATCGTAGCCAACATCGACATGGCAAGGGTAATTAAACAGCATAGGCAATCCGGAGCGCGGATCACAAAGCTCGTTTCGGCAGGCCGTGCAATAGGGGCGTATTTGCTTGAGAAGGAGTTGTTCCTGCAAATGTTGCGGGACCCCTTCATTGGAGCCGTTCAAACTTTCGAGGACGCCATCCTCCAACAGATCCCGATTTTCGACATGGCGACTTTTGAAGTCGAAGGCTTTGCAGCGGCCATTGATTCGATATCCAGCTACTACCAATCGAGCTTGAAGCTGCTTCAACCCGAAGTGCTGAAGAATATATTCTCGAAGATCCGTTCGAGGAAGAGGGACGATCCTTCGACGATCTATCATGGGCGGACGATGGTGAGAAACTCGCTTATTGCAGGCGGCTGTGTGATTGAGGGGCAAGTTGAGAACAGTATTTTATTTCGAGGGGTTCATGTCGGGAAAGATTCCGTCATTAAGAACAGCATCGTCATGTCTCATGAGAT
>JAJFMO010000193.1 GCA_020697475.1 Paenibacillaceae bacterium
ATCAGATTGTAAATCTCCGGCATGTAATGGATAACCGGAGCCTGCCCCATCTTCAGCGTAATGTTGCGGCTGAACAAATCGCCGAGCGGGAACGCGTTGTAGCGCATCCCATAGACGCCGACGAGCTGGATCGTGCCGCCTTTTCTTACCGCTTGGCTGGCAATCTGGATTGCCCCCATAGCGCCGCCTTGCAGTTTGAGCGCTGACTCGACCATTTCGAGAACCGTCTTTTTCCCGTCCATGCCGACACAATCGATCACCACATCGGCGCCGCCGCCGGTCATTTCCTTCAGATGGTTGCCGATATTGTCCTCATCCTCGAAATTGACCGTCTCCACCCGGTTCGTCCGCTTCGCATGCTCCATCCGGTAGCCGATGTAATCGACGGCGATGACCCGTTCCGCACCTTTTAACCAGGCGAACTTTTGCGCGAGCAAGCCCACCGGCCCACAACCGAGCACAACGACCGTATCGCCCTTTTTCACACCGGAATTGTCCACACCCCAATAAGCCGTCGGCAAAATGTCGGACAAAAACAGCAGCTGCTCGTCCTCCATCTCGCAATCTTCAGGGACGCGAAACGACGTGAAATTGGCGTACGGCACTCGAAGCCGCTCCGCCTGTCCTCCGGCATAGCCGCCGAACGTCTCCGAATAGCCGAAATACCCGCCTACATCCCCGTGAGGATTGGACTGGTCGCATTGGCTCTCCAGCTGATGTTGGCAGTAGTAGCACTGGCCGCAGGCGATATTGAATGGAACGATGACCCGGTCGCCTCGCTTCACTTTCGTTACGTCCGGCCCGGTCTCTTCAACGATTCCCATCGGCTCATGGCCGATAATGTAATCGTGAGGCAGGTTCGGAATCATGCCGTGCACCAAGTGCAGATCCGACCCGCAGATCGCCGTATGGGTGATACGGATAATCGTGTCATCGTTTTTTTCTATTTGAGGCTCGTCGACTTCTTTGACCTCGACGTCTTTCATCCCTTGATAAGTGACGGCCTTCATACGGGTGTCTTCTTCGTTCTCCCGCTGCGGATCAACCACAGGTGCAGGAAGTACTCGACGATCGTGAGCAATAAGCTGGTCCAGATCGCGCCCATGAACGTCACGACAGCCCCGTCCATCGAATTGGAAGCATAGTAGACAACGATAGCCGTCACGGCGAAATCCAATAACGTGCTGACCCACAGCGTTCCTCTGTGCAGCAACACGAACTCCATGATGACGCCTACCACTGCAAGTGTAACGCCTACGAGTATCGGCTGGTAATAGGCTCCATACTCAACGTTTGGCAAAGCATAAGCCGCGAGAATCACTCCAAGGGGACAAACGATAATTTTGAGCAAAAAGCTGACCATGGGAAACTCCACCCTTTCTTTAGGATGCCTGATCTTGGCAAAGGTAGAGTTTCCCATGGGACATCAATTTATTCTGCAGGCGAACAAGCCAACGGATTTGCCGATACGTATTTGGCCTTGCGCGTCCTTGCTGTTTTCCAGATAAGCGAAGAAAGTGTCGAGCCGGTTGCTTGCGGTGAGCGCATCCTTCAACTCCTGACAAACGGAGAATATGAAATCGGCCAAATCCTGCACATTCGTGACCGACAAATCGGAAGCGTAATTCAATAACTTTATATTGGAAAAATGCCGCCGCAGCATCGCTTCACCGTTCTCCAATCCGAATACAGCGGAAGCCATAGGTCGGGTGAACGGAAGCGTCGGATCGAATTGCTCAACCAGGCGGTACAGGTCCGCCATATTATTGCGGCCGTTGGTTGCGGCATAGAACGTTCCTCCGGGAGCGAGCAACTTGGCCACCGAGTAAATCGCTTGATCCACATCAGGCACGTGATACAGCATATGGTTGGCGATGGCGATGTTGCGCGATCCGGCTTCGATATCGGGGGATTGAATGTCCATCCGGCGAAAAGTGAATTGGGGCAGGCCGGCCAGCTGCGATTGTGCCAGCGCCAACATCCCGTCGGACAAGTCGGTCAGCGTCACTTGCCAGCCTGCGCCGATGCGGGTTTTGTTTTTGGCCCACAGCGCCGCCGTGCCGCACCCGAATTCAATGATTCTGCTGTCTTCCGTGAAGGCGATTTGCTGAAACACCCACTCGTGCCAATCGAGCGGATTCGTGCTGTACGTCTCATGCAGCCGGATACGGATGTCCAGATTCGAGGAATCTTTGTATTGGTCATTGACATAGGAAGGTGTATTCGCTTTCATAATTCGCTCCTTTGGCGGATCGTCGGCTTAATTCCGCTAAATGGGCCGACATTCCGCTATTTGATGAATTCAGGTTCTATTGCACCTTTTGGCGCCTTTTCACATCAGTCCATGGCAATCGTTACAAGTTGAGCCGAGTGTTAGCCGATGGATGAGAGCAGAGTCAACCGTTTACACAGAATGGGCCAAGCCATGTCTATCTCCGTCACCCTAAAGCCGCCGCCTCATGCAGCACTGACTCCGCCAACGTCTCCATATACAGCGGATCCGTGTTCAGCGACTCCGTCCGCTCCAGATGCATCCCCAGCTCGGCGGCCAATTTCTTCGCTTCGACGTCGACGTCGTAGAGCACCTCCAGGTGGTCGGAGACGAAGCCGATCGGGCAAATCAGCGCAGAGCGCACGCCTTCCTCCTGGCGAATCGTCCGCAGCACGTCGAGGATGTCCGGCCCGAGCCACGGCTCCGGCGTTCGGCCCGCGCTTTGCCATCCGAATTGCCAATTGGCCAGCCCGCATCGCTCGGCGATCGCCTTGGACGTGGCCATCAGTTGATCCACGTAAGGGTCGCCCGTCTGCAAAATCCGCTCCGGCAAGCTGTGCGCAGTAAAAATCACCTTAACCCCGGATCGCTCCGCCTCCGCAAACTTCTTCAGAGCTGCATTCACACGGTTGACGAGCGCAGATATCAGCTTTGGATGAAGATGATATTCACGTACAAAGCGCATTTGCACGCCCGCTTCCGCTGCCGTCTCCTCCGCCCGTTTGATGTAATCACCCACGCTCATATGCGAATAGTGCGGCGCCAGTACGATGCCGACAGCCTCGCGGATGCCGTCTTGCGCCATCGCTCGCACGCCGTCCTCGATGAACGGAGCCGCATGCTTCATGCCTTGATAGCAGACGAACTCCGCGTCGCCGCCTTGACGGCCGAGCTCGTCCTGCAGCCCGCTCACCTGTTTGTTCGTGTTTTCCCGCAGCGGGAACACGCCGCCCACAACCGTCTCGTACCGCTCGACCAAATTTTGCAGCTGCTCCGGCGTTGGCTTGCGTCCATGGCGAATGTGCGTGTAGTACGCCTCAATTTGGTCCATACTTTGCGGCGTGCCGTACGACATCACCAGCACCCCGATTTTCCGTCCGCTACTCGCCATTACCCCGCCACCTCGCGCCGATCCGCCAACACCGATCGGGAATATTCGTGCACAAACTCGGTCAATTGTTTCACCTTGTCCAGCGACGCTTCCGGAAACAGCCCATGCCCCAGGTTAAAAATATACCCGTTCCGCTCGACACCCTCATCGATAATCCGCTTCGCTTGCTCGCGGATCGCGTCCATCGGGGCGGTCAGCACATACGGGTCAAGGTTGCCCTGTACGGCGAACTTGCCGCCCAGCCTTGCCCTCGCATCGCCAATTGAAACCCGCCAATCGAGACCGATCACTTGCGCGTCAAGCCCGCGAAGCAGAGGAAGCAGCTCCCCGGAGCTTACGCCGGGGTAATAAATTTTCGGCTGCGGCAAGTCGGCCAGCTCGCGGAAAATCCGGCTCACGACAGGCAACACGTACTCGCTGTAATCGACAGGCGACAGCGATCCGGCCCAGCTGTCGAACAGCTGCACCGCCTGCGCTCCAGCGGCGATGTGCGCGCGCAAGTAGGCGATCACCATGTCGCCCAACTTGTCCATCAGGCGATGCCAGACGCGCGGCTCTGCATACATCATTTCCTTCGTAAGCAAGTAGCTCTTCGAAGGCTTTCCTTCTATTAAATAACTTGCCAGCGTGAACGGCGCTCCGGCGAACGTGATCAGCGGCACCTTGAGCTCGCGGGCAAGGATGCGGATCGTCTCGATGATGTGAGGAAGATCACCGTCCACATCAATCGGCCTCAATCGCTCGACGTCCTGCATCGTGCGCACAGGGTTGTGGATGACCGGACCGATACTTTTGACGATATCGAAGTCGATCCCGATCGACTCGACCGGATTCATGATGTCGGAGTACAAAATCGCCGCGTCGACGCCCAGCTTGTTGACCGGCATCATCGTCACTCGCGCAGCCAGCTCCGGCTGACGGCAAATTTCCAGCAAGCTGTACTTCTCCTTGATCGCGCGGTATTCCGGATCGGTCCGCCCCGCCTGGCGCATATACCACACCGGCAACGTGTCCACCCGCTCGCCGCGGCATGCCTTCAGGAAGTTATCGTTCACGTTTATCGAACCCCATTCCCACATTTTTGAATAAAAAGAGGTCTAGCTATCTTTCAACCAACGAGCCACATCTTTAGCGTGATAGGTCAAAATCATGTCTGCGCCGGCCCGTTTGAACCCAGTCATCATCTCCATCACGACTGCCCGCTCGTCAATCCATCCGTTGTTCGCCGCCGCCTTGACCATCGAGTATTCTCCGCTGACGTTATAAGCCGCCACCGGCAAATCGAAGTTGTCGCGCACTGACTTGATGATGTCCATGTAGGCCAAGCCTGGCTTGACCATAACAATATCGGCGCCTTCAGCCACGTCCGATTCCGCTTCGCGCAACGCTTCGCGGGCGTTCGCCGGGTCCATCTGGTACGACTTGCGGTCGCCGAACTGCGGTGCCGATTGCGCGGCCTCGCGGAACGGACCGTAGAAGGCCGAAGCGTACTTGACGGCGTAGGACATGATCGGCACGTGCTCGAAGCCCGCCTCATCCAACCCGCCGCGAATCGCATGGACGAAGCCGTCCATCATGTTCGACGGGGCGATGATGTCGGCGCCGGCTTGCGCCTGCGACACGGCGGTGCGCACGAGCAGCGTGAGCGATGCATCGTTCAGCACGTCGGCACGGTTCGTCGCCTCGTCGCGATGCACGACGCCGCAATGGCCATGGCTCGTGAACTCGCATAAGCAAGTGTCGGCGATGACCAGCAGATCGGGTTGGGCGCGCTTGATGCGGCGTATCGCCTCCTGCACGATCGAATGGTCGCCGTACGCCTCGCTTCCGTGCTCATCTTTGTGCTCCGGAATGCCGAACAACAGCACCGCCTGAATGCCCAACTCAGCCACCTCGGCGATCTCCGAATCCAACTGATCGAGCGAATAGCGGTATACCCCAGGCATCGAGGAGATTTCCTCCTTGATCCCGCTGCCCTCGGTGACGAATATCGGATAAATGAGATCGTGCACCGAAACGTGCGTCTCCCGCACCAGATTGCGAATTGACCGGCTCCCCCGCAGTCTGCGGTGTCTCGCGATAGGATAGTTCATAGGTGAGTCACTCTCCTTGTAAAGCAGTCTTGTCGTATGTATTCACCTTAGAGCGCCTGAATTAGCGACTCAATGCTGGCTTCTTCTGCGACTGCATCGACTATCAGACCGGCTTCGGCTGCCGTTGTTGCGGTAATCGGGCCGATGCAGACGATCTTGGCCTGACGCAGCAATTCGAGCGGGTTCTTGGCCCCTAAGTCGTTCAGCGCCCACAGCAAATTTTTGACCGTGGAGGAGCTGGTAAATGTAATCGCGTCGATTGCCCCGGCTTGCAGCAACTCCAGCGCAGCCGAGCCGCCTTCACTGGAAGGGACGTTCTCGTATACGTGGATGGTCGTTACCCGAACCCCCCGCTTCTCCAACTTCTGAGGCAGCACATCGCGGGCTAAATTCGACGTCGGCAAGAGCGCTTCCTGACATGCTTGCAGCCAGGGAAGCATCGCCTCTACGAGCCCCTCTTGTTGAGATTGCACCGGGATAACTTGGGCGGCTACACCGCAGCGCAGCAACGCAGCTTCCGTCTTCTTGCCGACGACCGCAATCTTCGCCTTGCCTAATTCTTGAATATCCTTACCGCGATCGCGCAAGTGCCGGATGAAATATTCGACCCCGTTCACGCTCGTAAAAATCACCCAAGAGAAGTCGCCCAATCGCGCCAACGCGGCATCAAGCTCCTTCACCGTTACTGCATCCGTCGGAGCCTGCAAGCGAATGACCGGAAACTCGATCGCTGTACCGCCCAGCTCTTCGATTTTATGGGCCAGCTCGCTTGCTTGGCTCTGTGAGCGGGTAACTAAAACCCGCTTCCCGGATAACGGCTTATGCGCCGCTTCCAGGCGGCCATCACCCACGCGATCGCTCATCAAAAGCTCACGCCTCCACGCCGAACTCGGCGAGCAGCTTGTCCGCGCCGCGCGCGAGCAGCCGTTCGGCGACTTCGCGCCCAAGCGCCTCCGGATCGCTGCCGCTCATCTGCTCGCGCAGCATCGTGCGGCCATCGGGCGAGCCGACCATCGCCGCAATCGCAAGCTCCGGCGCAGCCGAGCCGCCTGCCCCAGCGCCGGGTGCGCCAGCCTCCGCCACCAGCGTCGCATACGCGCCGAGCGGCACCTGGCAGCCGCCGTTAAGCCGGCGCAGGAAGCTGCGCTCGGCGCTCACCGCCAGCGCCGTCGGCGCATGCTGGAGCCGTCCCAGCAGCTCCAGCACAAATTCATCGCCCGCGCGGCACTCGATCGCGAGCGCCCCCTGACCGACGGTGGGCACGCACACCTCCGGCGCCAAATATTCCACGATGCGGTCGCCCCAGCCCATCCGATGCAACCCCGCCGCGGCCAGCACGATCACGTCGAACCCTTCCGACGCGAGCTTGT
The DNA here is from genome assembly GCA_020697475.1 of Paenibacillaceae bacterium. Taxonomy (GTDB): domain Bacteria; phylum Bacillota; class Bacilli; order Paenibacillales; family NBRC-103111; genus JAJFMO01. The sequence continues at coordinate 6,847 of JAJFMO010000193.1, forward strand.
TCAGCCGCGTATCGATATTGCCCCGCAACGACTTGACTTTCAAGTCGGGGCGGGCCGCCAAAATTTGCGACG
>JAJFMO010000194.1 GCA_020697475.1 Paenibacillaceae bacterium
GGAAATTACCGATTGCGAGCCGCTGACCATACTCCAATACACTTGGGGAGCGGACCAAGTTCGATTCGAACTTACCGCTGAACCTGGGGGATGCAGGTTGTTTCTCATTGAACAAATAACGAAAATGACGGACCATACACCGAAGGATTTGGCCGGGTGGCACGTTTGCCTTGATGTCATCGAGCGGCTGATGAATGGATCAGGTCAAGCCACGGAACCCCGAAAGCAAGAATGGGAAGGATGGTACAACCAGTACAAACAGGAGGTCGAGAAGCTGTAGTAAAGAGAGAGTGATTAATATGGTTAATAAAAATCTGAAGAAAGAAGCACATTGGGCGGAAGCCGTCAAAAAATGCCGTCTCAACACCGAGAGCGTTCGCATGGCGAAAGAGATGGGACTGAATCCGCTTAGTCTGATCAAGAACATCCCGTCCAAAGATCAATTGTGGAAAGCACCGGTGCATGTGTGGATTCGCGAGCTTTACGAGAAGAGGCAAGCGAAGGCAGCGGCAACCAAACAGCGTAGACTGCCCGATGAACTTGTGGAGGATTAGCAAGCTATCTTGTGGTAATCCGGCATCGTCTGTACTACAATGAAAAATATGGCGTTCAAGCCGATATCATTGGAGAGCGAGGAAAAAACAGGATGATTAGAGGTCTGACGGGAGCGGGAATCGGGAAAACGGGCAATTTGCGGAATATGATACAGTTAGCGGCGGAGTACAATTTCGGGGCGGTGGATACGAACGGCAAGGCTTTGCGCGAGCTGATCGGGGATCAAGAGGCAAGTGCGGCTAACGAATTTTTGCAAGAACAAGGCGTTAGAATCGGAGCGATCGGCTTGTCGGCGCAATGGCGCATCGATGATGTGCAGTTTCGCAATGGATTGGCTCAGCTGATTGAAGACGCCAAAGCTGCGTCTCAAGTCGGATGTAAAGTATGCACCACGTTCATCCTGCCTTCCACGGACTTGGAGGCGGCTCAGTTCATGGCCGCGGCGACTCGCCGATTGCGCCTTGCCGCACAAATAATGGATGCCTACGGCATTCGGCTTGCGCTGGAATTCGTCGGTCCCCACCATCTTCGCACCAAATGGAAAAACCCGTTTATTTGGACGGTGGATCAGACGCGGTATACGAACGAGCTCGGCACCAGTGACATCAAGAAGCTGGATAAATCGCAAATCGTCCACGTACATATTAACGATGCGCCGTCCGTTCCTGTCGCTGAGGCGCTCGACAACAATCGGTTGTATCCCGGCGAAGGGGTGATCGACTTGGCCGGTTTCCTGCAGGCGCTCAAGCAGATCGGATACGATGGCGTTGTCGCTCAGGAAGTGCTGACGCCGCAACCGCCGACGGAGAGCAGCGAAGCACTCGTTCGCAAGTCGCAAGCGGCGTTCGATCGGGTATTCGCCGCTGCCGGAATCTAAGCCACCCGCCGAAAGGAGGAAGCAAATTGCCCGAACAACGACAGTATGTCATCTATGTGTGCTCCGATTCGATCGGAGAGACGGCTGAGTCGGTGGCGTTGGCTACCGTTCGGCAATTCGACGCCCATCAAGTGCAGATCAAGCGGATCGGGCACATCCAGCGTGAAGAGGAAATTCAGAGCATTATGGCGGAGGCGGCCCAGACGCAAGGCTTCGTCGCCTATACGCTCGTCCAACCCGAACTGCGCGAAATGATGAAAGAGGAAGCGATTCGTCGCGGGGTGCGTGCCGTCGACATTATGGGGCCGATGATGCAGGCGTTCATCGACACTTTCGACGACTCGCCGAAGCGCAAGCCGGGGCTGTTGCACACGCTCGACGACGATTATTTTCGCCGTATCGAGGCAATCGAATTCGCTGTCAAGTGCGATGACGGACGCGACATTCACAGCATGCTGCAAGCGGAAATCTTGCTGATTGGCGTGTCGCGAACGTCCAAAACTCCGCTGAGCATCTATTTGGCGCACAAAGGATTCAAGGTGGCGAATTTGCCGCTCGTGCCGGAGGTGAAGCTGCCCGAAGAATTGTTCCGCATCGATAAGCGCCGGATCATCGGGCTCACGATGGATGCCGAAAAAATTTTGAAAATCCGCAGCGAGCGACTGAAAACGGTCGGCTTGCCGTTCGGGGCGAAATACGCCACTTTGGAACGAATCGCCGACGAACTTGAGTACGGGCACTCCGTGATGAAGCGGATCGGTTGCCATGTCATCAACGTGACCGACAAGGCGATTGAGGAGACAGCAGGCATTATTACTGGAATGTCGCTATGGGGGTAGCCTTGTGGGATTTGGAAACAAACGAATAAAGATCATAGCAAGTTTTGTGGGCGTTGTGGCGGTGATCGTCGCGGCTGTGGTGTTCTCGATCATTAAATATTGGAGCGGCTACTCCGAAGCCGACAAGCCGAATCCGGTTCAGCCGCAAACGCAAACGCCACCGTCAACCACAATGTCGCAAACAGCCTGGAAAGCCGAACAAGTGCCGATTCCAAGCGCCGGTTTCATGACGGCATTGACGGTCAGCCCGAGTCAGAAAGGCGTTCTATATGCCGGAGGCGACGTGCATGGGTTCAAATACAGTGACAATGCCGGGGAAAGCTGGCAACTCCGTCAATCCGGATTGTGGAAGGCAGGAGGTCTCGGAGTCGCCGCGATCGTTCCTCACCCGAAGCAACCGGGTAAGCTGTACATGCTATCGGGACGAGCCGATAACGGCAAAACCGATTACGGGTTTTATTCTTCGGAGGACGACGGCCAAACTTGGACGCTGTTGAACAAAAACTTGATTCCCACCGTTCCGCAAGCGTCGAATCCCCAGCTTCGCGTTTACGGCAAGCTGATCGCCCTCGACAGCTCCGGGCCGCAGGATACGCTTTATGTAGCCAGTTACGACAAAGGTTTGTTCAAGAGCACAGACGGAGGCAAATCGTTCAAAGTCGTCGGACTAGCCGGATCGCTTGGCAAAGACAAAGAGCACGTCAACTTGACGGCGGTCGTGCTGAATCCGCGTGATCCGAAGACCGTGTATGTAGGCGTCCGTTACGATGCGACCGGCAAGAAAGGCGAAGTGTTCCAGGAATCGAAAGCGGGCGGGGCGGTATGGCGCAGCAAAGACGGCGGCTCCACGTGGCAGGAGGTGTGGACCGGAATACCGGTTCGCGATCTGGATATCGACCAGAACGATCCGCAAACACTTTATGCCGCCTGTCTGGATAAAGGGATGTACCGTTCGACCGATGGAGGCGAGACGTGGCAGCCAATTAACAACGGCCTATCGCTTACCACCCCCAAGAAAGCTCCACTGTATTACAACACCGTGACCGTCAACCCCAAACGCAAAGGGGAAGTGCTGATCGGCACCGGGATCGGCCACCTTAATGCTGTGTACGGCAGCGTTTTTCGTTCGACGGACGCGGGCAATACGTGGACAAACCTGATCCAATCGAGTCACGTTCACGCCGATCCCGGGTTGTACATTCCCCAGTTTTACCATATGGGCGGCAGCGGGTACGCTGTATCGATCATCACCATCCCTTGGTGGGATCCGAACACGATCTACGTGGCCGGCCGAGCGGGGATTTGGGTCAGCAACGACAACGGCGACAATTGGCGCACCATTTTTAACGGATTGCAAGGGAGAAGGTTGTTGAGCTCGGCGATTGTGCCGGGTACCCGGCACTTTATATTCGGCATGGTCGATTTCTCGATGGGGGGTTTTGACGCGTCGACAGGGAAGTTTCAGCCCATCGACACGAAGCAAGCGTTAGGGACGAAAGACCGCAACATTGCGATCGCGGTAGACGCGGTTCAATCGAAGATGATGGCCGGCGTCGGCAATCAGTACGCGAACGAAGGAAATTACGGTTCAGTAATAGCCTCAACAGATGGCGAACATTGGACGCCCAAAAACAATGGGCTGCCCGGCAAACGGGTATCCGGCTTGAAGATGGCGCCGTCCAATCCGGATGTTGCTTATGCAGCACTTAAGGGTGCAGGGATTTATAAGACGACCGACAGTGGAGACCATTGGTCGAAGCATTCGCAAGGGCTTGTGGGAGAGAGCTCGCTGTTCTCCTCCTTCACCCGGGTTCCTGTTGCGGTGCATCCGCAAAATCCGGACATCGCCTATGTGCTGGACGATGCCCAGGGGGTATATCGAACGACCGACGGGGGAAAATCGTGGGCGAAAGCAATTCACGGAATTCAGATTTCGGGTAAAATGCAGTTCACCGACTTGTCCATCGACCCGACGGACCCTGGCACTGTCTATGTCAGTACGTCCAATGGGTTATACCAATCGCGGAACGGGGGAGAGGAATGGCAGCCGCTGTCTTCCTTGCCGCCGAGCATCGGACAGTTCGGCTCGATCGCCGTCGATCCGCGGAACGGCAACGTCTTCGTCGCCGTCGAAGCGGATTCCGGGTCGACAGCCGACGCCAAACCGGGGATTTATCTCAGTGCTGACAAAGGGGCGACATGGTCCGCCATATACTCGGACGGTGCGTTCGGAACCCAATTCGACGCCTTGTTGATCGACCCTGCGCAGCCCGACGTATTGTATGCAACAGAACGTTCGGCAAGTTTGATCAAACTGACGAAAACATTTTCGACGACAAAATAGGGTCAGGGGGAGTGGGAAGGATGAGCGAGAGAGTCGAACTTGGGGAATTGCTTTACGCCAATCCCTTGGCGTCGGAGAAAGATATCGACAATTTCCGTCTGGAAGGGTCGGCGGCCATAACGTTTCCATTAGGCAAGATGCGAATGGAGAACTTGATGGATGAGGAAGAGGGGCAGAAGGCGAATTTCGTCTTTTGGTGCCCGGATCATTTCCCCGATCACATCGCCGTATCCTGGGAGTTCAAACCGATTCGCGAACCCGGGCTTTGCATCATGTTCTTTGCGGCGTGCGGCCAGAACGGAGTGGATCTGTTCGATTCGCGGCTGAAGCCGCGTTCCGGGCCTTACGGGCAATATCACCATGGGGACATTGACGCTTATCATGTATCGTATTTCAGACGCAAAAATCCCGACGAACGTCGGCTGCATACGTGCAATTTGCGCAAAAGCTACGGGTTCCATCTCGTCGAACAAGGCGCCGATCCGATTCCGTCGATCCAGGACGTCAAGGATCCTTACCGCATTCAGTTGATTAAGTTCGGCGCGCACATCGAGTTTTCCATTAACGGACTTGTTTCGTTTCGTTGGCATGACGAAGGCACGATCGGCGGTCCTCCTCACAGCGCAGGGAAAATCGGCTTCCGCCAAATGGCTCCGTTAATCGCCGAGTACGCTAATTTGACTGTTCACCGGGTGAACAGGTATAACGTAAAATAACAAATAAACACAGACGGCTCACTATAATAAGTAGGCAGTCTGTGTTTTGTTTTACGGAGCACGATTCGGTCAAACGATTGGCACTATGCTGTCGGCCAATTAGGTTCCGTACGAATGGCCGCTGATCAGCAGCTGTTTTCCGGTCTCTATATGATCTTTGACCGCGCGTGTTAACGTCGCCAAATCTTTATTCCGAATGGCATGAACGAATTTCATATGCCGCTCGAACGCTTCGCCGGATTGGGCAGGGTGGCTGTAAACTCTCCCATACGTTTGGAACAACTGAATTCTGGATTGCAAAATGTTCCACATTTCCAACAAGATACTGTTCCCGCTTTTTTCATAAAACAATTTGTGAAACCGGACGTCGATCTCCGCCACATCTTCGAATTTCCCCGCCACCGCGAGCTTGCCCATCTGATCGGCATACGATTCCAATATGGCGCAGTCTTCCTCTACCAGATGGGGGAAAGATAACTCGACAGCCAACGTCTCCAACCCAAGTCGGATCTGATACACTTCAGCAATGAACGATTCCGTGATGTCCACGACGTTCGTCCCCTTATAAGGAACGACGTTGATCAGCCCCTCGGTGGCCAATTGGTTGAACGCATGCCGTACCGGGGTAATGCTGACGTTAAGCGTCTTGGCGATATTCGCTTCCACCAGCCGTTCCCCAAGCTTCAGATCACCATGGAAAATGGCTTTGCGCAACGTATCGGTCACCATCTGACCGGTGCTTCTTTCACTTGTGATTCGCAAATGTTCCATACCGTTCCTCCGGAATTTCATATATTTATCGTTTGGAATCCTTCGTTGACACATAATGGGACTCACTTTATACTTTACATCATATCATGCAGGATGCATTAATACTACGAATTCAGTTTTAAAAAAGGTTAAAAATATTCTAACTTAAATTAAGTGTGTTGAAAAGCCGCTTAACGAAACGGAATCGGAATGGAGGTTCGGATATGAGAGGACGAGTGGCTTTGATCAGCGGCGGCGGGGGCGATATCGGTCGCGCCATTGCCCTGGAGTTCGCCCGGCAAGGGGCGGACCTGTCGTTAATGGATTTGAAAGAACAGGCGCAGGTGCAGCCGTTTCTGGACGAACTGGCGGCACAGGGAGTCCGCGTGTATTACCGAAAGACAGATATTTCCGACCCGGAGGACGTTCGCGAGTGGGTGAACGAGTCGGAAACCCAGCTTGGCGTGGCGACGGCGGTCGTTTCGAACGTGGGGATCGTGACTCGGCGCTCCGTGCTGGAGATGTCCCCGGAAGAGTGGCGGCATGAATTTGACGTCAACTTGCACGGCTCGTTTTACTTCGCCCAAGCGGCTGCACAGCGAATGATTCATCATGGTGTTCCGGGCAGCATCGTGTTCATGGGCAGCTGGGCGGCTCATCGGCCGAACAGTTCGATCCCCGCATACTGCGTCAGCAAAGCCGGGCTCAGAATGCTGTGCCAGGTACTGGCGATCGAGTTGGCGCCGCACGGGATCGTCGTGAACGAAATTTCGCCGGGCATCGTCAATGCTGGGTTGTCGAAAGCGAACGTACAGGCGACGACGAACGTGAAGGAGAGGATCCCGCTCGGGATTTGGATCGAGCCGGAAGAGATCGCTTGGCAAGCGGCGAACTTATGCGACCCGCGCAACCGCAACATGACCGGCCACGTGTCGGTGATCGACGGCGGTCTGTCGATGACGAATACGTGGGCGAAACGCTGAAAGTGAACCAGCAAATCGCCCGGTGCTTTTGGGTTGTTGCACTGTGGTCTGAAGATGCCTCAGCTCGCGCGAAATAAGGCCGGAATCGGCCTTGGATAGCGCCGAAGTGAGCGGGCCGCGAGGTTTAAGGCCGAAAACGGCCTTGGAGTGGCCGATGTGAGTGACTCGCGCTGTTTAAGGCCGGAATCGGCCTTGGATAGCGCCGACGTGAGCGACTCACGCTGTTTAAGGCCGAAAACGGCCTTGGATAGCGCCGATGCGAGGTGCTCGCGCGGATTAAGGCCGAAACCGGCCTTGGATAGCGCCGATGTGAGGTGCTCGCCCGGATTAAGGCCGGAATCGGCCTTGTAGAGCGCCGACGTGAGTGGGCCGCGCGAAATAAGGCCGGAATCGGCCTTGGAGAGCGCCGACGTGAGCGACTCGCGCGGTTTAAGGCCGGAATCGGCCTTGGAGACGCCGATGTGAGGTAGCTCATACGAAACAAAGCCGAAAAATGCCCTGCACCTGCCGGCAATCGCGTCAGTAATCAGTCTTTATCGATTGCACTACCCGTTCCGTGTTCGACCGATAATGCGAAATATGGTGGGACGAGGGGGGCATGTCAAAATAATAAAACCGTTAATTTTTTAATAGTGTCCCTCCATAAGAGAGAGGCGGATAACGGCGGAAATGCCGTAAAGTGCGTCTTCTCCCCCGGGAGTAAGGCGAATAACGGCGGAAATGCCGTAAAGTGCGTCTTCTCCCCCGAGAGCGAGGCGGATAACGGCGGAAATGCCGTAAAGTGCGTCTTCTCCCCTGGGAGTAAGGCGAATAA
>JAJFMO010000195.1 GCA_020697475.1 Paenibacillaceae bacterium
CGCCTGTTTGCGCTCTACCCAAAGGAATGGATGGGCATCGACGACGGTGGGGCTGCATTGGCTTTTGCCATCGAAACCGGGCAAGTTCAGCTGTTCAATCCGCTTCATTCGATTATTTTACAATCCAAAGGGCTGCAGGCGATTGTGTGGGGATTGCACGAACTGAGGTCGGTTTTGTTTACGTTGGAGGAACATGAGGCGATTCGCCGCTACATGCTTCCAACCTACAATGCGCCGGTGTTTGCCGGCAACTACGTTTCGAAATCGATGTTCGGCCGCGAGGGCGGGTCAGTGAAGCTATTCAACTCATCCGGCGAGCTCGACGTGAAGGATGAGCAAGGCTTCGATACAAGTGTATTTTTCCGTGAGGTGTATCAAGAAAGGGCTGATTTGCCGGAGGTCGAGCTATGTATCGGCAAAGCCCGATTGTTGACCGGTGTGTTCGTGATCGACGGGATTCCATGCGGACTGCTGGGCCGGGCGGGCGGATTGATTACCGGCAATGCCAGCCATTTTGTGGCGATGGGGGTGAAGTGAAATGATTCGCAGCAGATTTTACAGTTTTCTCATGATTGCGGGGTTCGTCCTGCTCGTTCTGTGGCTGACCAACAGTTTTTCCGGACATCATTTATCCAATGTGTTTACCGGTTCCCCTTCGGGAACGGCCAGTAAAACAACTTCATCGCAGACTCCGTGGGATTACAAGCTGGAAGAGGCGACGGTCGGCGATTTGATCAACGGGGACATGACATTATTGCCGGATAACCGGCTGATGCCCAATGATAAAAATTACGCCACCGGAGATAAGGTTTGGCTATTAAGTTTCATGAGCGCGAACATGACAACCGGGGCGGGCGGCCAAACGAGCGTATCGTTGTCTGCTTGGCAACCGATCAAGACGTATTCGAGCAAGACGGAAGCGGATCAAGCGATGGCGGATTTGAAGGCGGTCGTCAACACGGAGGTCGACCTGGTTGGAGTATACAAGACCGAATACCAGGGCAATTCCCGGGAATTTGCCGTATTGACGATGCCGACGGGCAATCAGGTAAAGCAACCGATTGACGAGGAGCGGTACAACAAGTTGAAGAATGAAAAGAAAGTTAAAGTGGTACTGGAAGTTGTGCACGATTATGTGAATTATGATGAGGCAATGGCTAAGTTCAGGGGGTGGGCGGATTGATCGTTGTCAACTTGTTGGCAAGTTTGATCACTTTGGTGGTTTTGCAACTCGCAGGAATGTTTATTTTTAGTAAGATTACGCCTTATAAGGATCAGGACGAGATTAATAAAGGGAATGTAGCCGTAGCTTTGGCAATGGGCGGAGAGTTTCTGGCGACGGCGATCATTTTGTGCGCGGCTTCATTGACGAATACGTCGATTTGGTTCGTCGCGCTGTGGTTCCTGGTCGGGTTTGCTTGCTTGCTTCTCACGTATTACGTATTCGATTGGCTAACCCCCGGCTTCAAGCTGTCGAAACAGCTTCAGGAAGGCAATGTGGCGGTGGGAGTGCTTCTCGCGTTCGTGTACGTTGGGATTGGGCTTACGATCAGCACGATTATCAGTTAAGCGAAGCGAAAAAAGGTGAATAAGCCGTCGCTGCGCGGGTGGATCATTCTTCCGATCGCTGTTGTCCCAAAATTTCTTTAAATAAAAACTGCAGCAGCGGTTGAAATTTTGGCACAAAAGGCGAACGCTAACGCTTCTTCAGAACGATTCATCCACTTTGCAACTTTTATTCACCAATCATTATCATGACGCCTCGCCTGCAGATTGTTTTACCTCTTCTTCATGGCCAGGCTCCGACACTTTAGCCGAATCGGCGATTTCCGCCGGTTCGGCTTTTTCGCTATGTTCCTCTTGCTCCCCTCGCGACTCCTCGCGTTCCTTACGGAGCAACTTGATTTCCCGCTGCAGCCGGTACTGGCGCACGACGCTGAAGGAGAACACGATCACCCCGCCAAGCAGCGTTGATCCGAGGATGACCAGAATGAGCGGCAACTCCGCGCTCATGAACAGGAAGTTCACGCGCACGGCTTCGACGTTGCTGACCGCAAAAACGGCGGTCAACAACGCGAAGACAAACGCACAAATCAACATCCACTGCGTTCTCATGACAAAGCTTCCATCTGCTCAATCAGCCCTTTGAACACGCTCATCGCCTGCTTGATCGGCTCCGGAGAAGACATATCGACGCCGGCCCGTTGCAGAATATTGATCGAATAGTCGCTGCCTCCGCTCTTCAGGAAGCCAAGATAACGATCGACGGCCGGTTGCCCTTCGTCGAGAATTTGCTTGGCGAAGCTCGTCGCCGCAGAAAATCCGGTCGCGTACTTGTACACGTAGAAGCTTGTATAGAAGTGGGGAATACGCGCCCATTCCATCTCAATTTCTTGATCGACCTTCATATCCTTGCCATGGTACTGCAAGTTCAGGTCGTAATAAATTTTGCTTAAGCTTTCCGGAGTCAACGACTCGCCGGCTTCCGCCTTCTCGTGAATGATTTTCTCAAACTCGGCGAACATCGTCTGACGGAATACGGTCGTACGGAATTGGTCGGCGTAATAGGTGAGCAGGTACATTTTCGCCTTCGGATCGGTTGAATGTTTCAGCATGTAATCCATCAACAGCGCTTCGTTGAGCGTAGACGCCACTTCCGCCAGGAAAATCGTGTACTGAGCATACCGGTATTCCTGATTGGCATCTGACAAGTAAGAATGGATCGCGTGCCCCATCTCGTGCGTCAACGTGAACATGCTGTTCAAGTTGTCCTTATGGTTGAGCAACACATACGGATGCGTCCCGTAGGCGCCCCAGCTGTATGCCCCGCTGCGCTTGTTCTGATTCTCGTACACATCGATCCAACGATGGTCGAACCCGTCTTGCAGGATGTGCAAATAATCTTCGCCCAGCGGCTTCAAGCTTTCCTTCACCTTCTGCCTGGCCTCGTCATACGTGATATCCATCTTGTACTCGTCGACAAGCGGTGCGAACAGATCGTACATATGCAGTTCATCCACCTTGAGCAGCTTCTTGCGCAGCTTCATGTACCGATGGAGCAGAGGCAGCGACTCGTGGATCGTGTCGATTAAGTTCGTATACACTTCCTTGGGGATGTTGTCTCCGTAGAGCGACATCTCCAGAACCGAAGGATAATGCCGGACATTGGAGTAAAAAATGTTCTTGCTGACGTTCGCGCTGAGCGTCGAGGCGAGCGTATTCTTATACTTGGCGTAGGTGGAGTACATCGCATGGAAGGCGTTCTCCCTCACTTCGCGATTGCGGCTCTCCAGGAACTGAATGTAGCGCCCGTGGGTCAGCTCCACTTCTTCGCCTTGGTCGTTCTTCACCTTGGGGAACTTCAAGTCCGCGTTGTTCAGCATGCCGAAGATCGTGCCCGGCGCCTGCGACACGTTGCCCGCTTGGGCAAGCAGCGACTCCTCCGACTTGGACAACACGTGCGGCTTTTGGCGAATCATTTCTTCCAAAGTACGTTTGTAGAAGGCGAGCGCGGGGTCGGCGACCAGCTTCTGCAGCTGTTCGTCGCTCAAGCTCAAAATTTCCGGAGAAATGAAGGACAAAGCCTCGTTCGCTTCCACCGAAAGCCGCCGCGATTTGTCGGACAGCGCCTGATATGTCGGGTTCGTCGTATCTTCGTGATGCTTCATGTTGGCGTAAACGTATAGTCTCTCGGTATGTATGGACAGTTCGTCTTCCTTGGCAAAACAATCTTTGATCGCATTTGCTTCGTTCAGTTTGCCTTGATATTTGGCCATCTCACCGAGCTGTTGCTTCACTTTGGCGTATTCGTCGTCCCACGCTTGCTGGTTCGGGAACAAATCCTCGAGCTTCCATGTGTTCTCGGCGGGCACTTCCGACCGTACAGGCACTTGATTCATCGGGATCCTCCTTGCGGATTGGAATGGTTTGCTCTTGAGCCCCGAATGGGCGGAAGCAAGAGCGGACAGTTGCGGGGCGCCAGGCAATGCGGCAATTAGCATACAGGCTGCCAAGGCAAGGGGAATGCGCGTCATCGGAACCATCGCTCCTCATTGTTTTCCCCTATTATGACCGCCCCTCAGTGGTATTATATATGAAGCTGGAATTTTTTTCACTTCATGTTCATGAACGTGTTCATATGCAGAAGACTGTAGACGATCAGAATAAACGAGCATCCAACCATCACAAGGGCCAATAACGCCAAATAGCGTTTCATATTCGAAGGCAACGAATCCTTCTTCATAATCAGAATGAGCGCCAAGCAGAATGAGACGATAATAAAGGTGAGAATGGAGCTGGAATTGGACAAGGTCGGCGCCTCCTACACTTCGGCGAATGCGTTCATGATCGCCTCATATTCTTCCGGCGAATCGGCGTATCTCTCCCGTGGGAACCGTTCATGCGCCCACTTCATCATCTCCGGCCGTGAGAGAAACGTACGGCAATCCTCTCCCCACTGATCGGAAATTTCGCGCAGTACGAGCGACTTGCCGTGTACTTCGACGAACATCATGTTCCACTTGTCCTTCTTGTATATCGTATGCTTCTTGATATGCGGGCTGCTTTTCACCACAAGGTCACCTCGACTGAATGCTATATTTTGGACATTCCATATTTAACTTTAGCATTAAAGTCAATATAGATCAAAAAAACACCTGTATGGTACGATAAGATGGCTGATTAACTGGAAGCGGGGGATGAGAATGAAATCGAAACTGTGGCTTCGATGGGCGGGCGTGGTTGTCGTTGTTGGTATTGTGTTATGGACGGTTCTGCAATGGACATCTGGCGTGTCGGACAAAGGGGACTCCGCAAACCCTCCCGCCCCAGCCAATGAGGGAACCCCGGCTCAGGCTTCTCAGCCCAAAGCATCTTCCCTCGGATACCCGTTAACACTGGCTTTTCGCCGGGCGGAAGGGATGGCGGACAAGCAGGCATATGACGTTTGGCGCGGGACGTTCTCTCCATTGCAAGGCATGGTAGGAAAGGTTTTGGGGGAAGAACTGTTCGGGAGCTCCCCGAAACGGCTGGAGTATTTTACGCGGTATTCCAAGGAATTTCCCGATAAAACGATCCTGCTTCACTTCAACGGTACGGCGCGCGATCCGAGGTATGAGCATGCGGATTATTTTCCCGGGCATTGGCTGCATTACGAGGGAACTCACTTGATTGAGGCGTTGGATGCTCGCAGCACGACGGTTCATGTGGATAATCCCGACTTGTTCCTGATGAATACCGGTAGATATAAGAATGCGAACGACGATCTGACAATTTGCCCGCTGCTGCCGGATGGCAAACCGGATTGGACCCAAGCGGAGCATCTGCGTTTGATCGGGATCGATCGCGACGCCGGGACACTTAAAGTTGAGAGAGGAGAATACGGAACTACCGCCCGAAACTTCGACGCCGGAGCTTATATCGCTCCACTCGTCGGCCACGGCCCTTGGGGCAGCACCAACAACAATATTATGATGTGGGCTTACAATTACAGCGTTGGCTCGCCAGCGGATGCGAACGGGCAAACTGCCGGCGATGTATTGGCTAAGGAACTGGGCGGAATGTTTCGTTCGGACGGCGCGCTCGCTGCGTTTGACGGGGTCGAATTCGACGTCTTGTTCGGAGATCGATTCTCTGTAGGCAATGGAGGGGGTCGAATCGTCGATGTGGATGGGGACGGCAAAGGCGACAACGGGATCATTGGCGGCGTGAACGTATATCGCCAAGGAGTGGTTGACTTCTTGCAGAAGCTGCGATCAACGTTGGGGAACGACAAGCTGATCCTGGCCGATGGGGGCACGGAATATACTCAGCGGGCGTTCGGGATCGTCAATGGCATCGAAACGGAAGGCTGGCCGGATTTGCCGGATCAGAAAATCAAAGAATGGTCCACGGGTTTGAATAATTTGCTTTATTGGAACAAGACGAGTCTAAAGCCGAACTTCTCTTACATAAACCATAAATTTACGGAAAATGGAGACATTGACGCATCCATCCCATTTTCGACGACCCGGCTTGTTTTGGCTGCTGCAGTGTTTACCGATAGTTATTTCACGTACTCGATCTCGCCCCCTGGCAAATCGTTCGGAATTTGGGATGAACTGTGGGCCGGAACGAAGCAACAGCCGGGTTGGCTCGGGAGGCCGACCGGCCCCGCGGAGCATCTTGCTTTGAAATCTCCTGTGTTGATGGATGCCTTCTCAGATCGTGATCGCGAAACGGGAACGATTGAAGGCGATGTGAAGATCACAAAGCAAACGGATGGTTGGCGAATAGAAGCGGCGCAACCAGGTGCCGACTCGATCCGTTTCCGCTGGGAAGGCGTAAATGTGTCTGGGGAAGATTTGTTCCTGACACTCGGGATAAAGGGCGAGCCGATGGCGAAATATTCGGACAATATGGCGCGCATGGTTCGCGTCGGTTGGGAACGCCCTTCGGACCTGTTGAACGGGAGGCTGCTGGTCGGAACGGTGAAACGCTCGGGTGACAAGGAGGAAACGGAATATATTGGAGGAAGTTGGAAGTCGGATAACGGCGCCGTCTTTTCGCGGGAGAACGGGCTTGTTGTCGCCGATACGGCGCATCAAGCGATCCGCTTCAGCACCCCGTATCAAGGTGGCACCGGTTTTACGTATTGGAAAAAGACGGCCACCATCGACCCTTCGGCAGAGCAGCTGCATTTTTACTCCACCGTGGTACCCCGCGCTTGCAAAGGCAAACCTGACGGAGTTACGTTCCGGGTGAACGTGATCGAGCCCAATCATCCGGATGCAGTTGTTTATGAGGAGCATCAGACGGAAGAGCGTTGGATTGAGCATAAAGTGGATTTGCAGCCGTGGGCGGGCAAGCGGATCGAGCTGAGATTCGACGGCGACAG
>JAJFMO010000196.1 GCA_020697475.1 Paenibacillaceae bacterium
TGGCCTAGTCCGACTTCAGTTACCTTAGTGAAGGATAAAAGGAGATGCTTGAAAATGCGAATCAGACAGGTGAGTCTTTTATTGTGTGTTCTCCTCTTGATGGTGGCTTCGGCCTGCTCCAACCGTTCAAATCCTGAAAATACAAGTCAACCCGTCGGTAAAGTTGATCAAACAAAGACAGTGCCGCCCGAGCCGATTACCTTAAAGGTTTATGGAAACAATGCTACGGTGATTGAATTTTCGAATAAATTTATTAATGGACCCATTCATGAAAAATTCCCCAATATTAGCTTTGAATTTGTGAATGGACAAAGCCCGGAACAGTTGCTGGCGGCGAATCAGTTCCCTGATCTGGGTTTTTTCCCCGACAACGAAATTATTGACGCGCTTCACTTGAAGATTCCCGCTGATTTAACCCCTTTTATGAAAAAATACAACTTGAATTTTGATCAATATACGAAAGAGGCTCAGGATTATGCAAGTCTGTTCAGCGAGGTTTCCGATCAGAAACAAGGATTGTACGGGCTGCCGTTTTTGCTCGAGCATAAACTGATGTATTACAACCAGGATATATTCGATAAGTTTGGTGTGCCTTACCCGACGGACCGTATGACCTGGAGTCAAGTGATCTCCACTGCCACAAAGCTGACCCGAGAAGACGGAGGTACACAATATAAAGGAGTTCAACCCGGGCCATTGGAGCTTATAGCCCCTAATTCGACGCATCTGCTACCCAATATAAATCCGACAACCGGGAAGGCGGATGTCGATAACCCTGCGTGGAAAGAGGCCTTCACTTTCATTAGTCGGATTTATTCCATACCGGGGAATGGGCCGAATCTGAAGGCGAATTTATTTAAACAATCCAAAGATTTCCTGAAAGAAAAGAACATAGCGATGCTGCCCTGGTGGGGGCTGGCACTTGAAACAACGGCCAAAACAGCGGATTTTCGTTGGGATGTCGTGTCGTATCCTAGCAGGGATTCCGATAAAAAGATAGACGGATTAAGCGGACAGCTTTTGTTTGTCTCGAATACAAGCAAACATAAAGACGAAGCATTTCAAATTATTCAATATATGTCTTCATCGATGGATGTCCAGAAAGAAGTCGCCAAAAGCGCAAATGGGCTGCCGGTGTTGAAAATTCCTGATGTCGACAAACTATTCGGCTCGGATATTCCAGGGTTGAAGGGGAAAAATACAGCCGGCATATTCAAGGTGGATTATGATAAACGCAACAAAGCTAATTACTATGATGGTTTAGTGGCCAATGTAGTCAATGACTATTTCTTAAAGTACTTGGCCGGGGAGATGGATGCGAATACGGCTTTGCGTTCCGCCCAAGCGGAAGCCGACCGGCAGCTTGCTGCGGCAAAAGAAAAATAAAAAGTTCGAAATACAAGGACTTGAAGAGCCGAGGTAACCCCGGCTTTTTTTTTTATGCATAGCCACCCGTTTGGGATGAAGCAACGGTCTATCATGCTTTTCACCCATGGCGAGGAACAGAGAATGAGATCAATATATTACCTCTTTTTAGCAACTAATTACCATTGTAAGTGCAATATAGTTAGATTAGATTAATAACATGCATTAATTTCCTGAAATGTAATGAGCAATATTTTATATAAATACACCTATTTTTACTCCATCGCATTATCCTTGCATCATCCAGTGAGTTCTCTTTTGATAACATCACATTCGATTATTGCTTTGATACGCGAACTTTTGAGGAGGAGCAAACGTGAATATTCACCAATTAACACCTAAGCCCCCGATGGGGTGGAACAGCTTTGACTGTTATGGTTCGGCGGCGAACGAGCAGGTCATGCTGGAAAATTTGCAGGTTATGGCCGATCGGTTGAAACCTGTGGGTTATCAATATTTTGTGCTGGATATCGGCTGGTACGGGGAATATGAGATCGATTCGGGGAGAAAATTTCCCAAAGCCAAACATGCCGATGATGTGAGGATGGATGAATATGGAAGATACCTCCCTTCCCAAACTTTTTTTCCGAATGGGTTAAAGCATATTATTCAACGGACACATGAATGTGGTCTTAAATTTGGCATCCACATTATGCGCGGTATTCCAAGGAAAGCGGTCGAACTGAATTTGCCTATTCTGGGGACAAATTATCGCGCCGCAGATATTGCCAATACTCGCGACACTTGCAGTTGGTGCCATTACAATTACGGAATCAATATGGGTAAACCCGGATCGCAGGAATATTATAACTCCTACATTCATTTGTTGGCTGAGTGGGGTGTTGACTTTATCAAGGCAGATGACATTACCGGCTTCCCGCAGGAAATTGCGGCGGTTGTCAAAGGGATTGAACAATGCGGCAGAGATATTGTTTTGAGCCTTTCGCCTGGCGGTCAAACGAAGATGGAGCGGATGGAAGCTTACAAGCTGGCGAATATGGTGCGCATAACGAAGGATGTTTGGGATAATCGCAGAGATTTGCAGAATGCTCTTGACGCCTGGTTTACCTATCAAGAGGTGAGAAAAGAAGGATTTTGGCTTGATATGGACATGATCCCATTCGGACATTTAACGGTGTGGCGTCCGCAAGAATCGGGAGAGCATACCGGGGGTCGAGAAGAACTATTGACGGGCAAAGGCTATGAGCGGATGTGCGGTTTAACTACAAATCAAAAGTATACGTTCATCACCATGAGAGCTCTGGCAGCCTCGCCATTATTTATGGGTGGGGATCTTCCAACTTCCGATGAATTTTCATTTGAACTGATTACGAATTCCGAGATGATATCCTGCAACCAGAATGGAGTGTCGGGACGGAATATTTACCGGCATGAAGGGATCGAAATTTGGGAGGTGCCCAAGCGGGGAACGGATGGAGAAGGGTGGATTGGAATTTTCAATCGAAATGAGCAATCGACAACGGTTAACTTTTCGATTGAACAGTTATCCTTAGATGATTCATCGCAGTATCAGTTCGAAAATATATGGAACGTTCCGACGATGCAGGTCGATGGAACCCGCATCCGTTCGGAAATTGGTGGTGATGGCGTCTTGTTTATGAAATACATAGGGGCAAAAAATTGACTAAAGGAGGATTATACGATGCACGTTTATGTCATACGCCATGGAGAATCGCTCGGCAATATTCAACAAACCGATGTGGCCAATTGCGACTTGTCCTCTCGTGGACGAACACAGGCCGAACGGCTGGTAGCATTTTTTGAGGGCATCGAGCTTACGCGAATATTCAGCAGCCCATTTCATCGGACGATTCGGACGGCGTTGCCGTTGGCGAGCAATAAAGGAATGCAAGTGACGTTGGCGCCTGACATGTGCGAAATGTTTAATCGAGAATGGACGAATATGTGGAATTACGACTGGGAGGAGTGTGCCGCGATTGAATCGATGTACCCTGCGGCAAAGTTTATCGCTTCTCATGACATCGGACAGCCGTGGTGGCCACGCCAGGCTGAGGAAGCCCCTCAGGTGATGGAGAGAACGGGGCGATTCCTTCAAGAGGAGCTTCTCCCGCTAGCAAGCGAGAAGGAGCATATCGCCGTGTTCGGTCATGGAGCATCGACTTCCCAACTGCGCAAGCACATTTGCCCGGATGCGGTCTATCCGAAAATAAACTTTAACACGAATGCGGTCATTTATGAGTATGAACTGGATCCCGCTGGAAGTTGCGTAGACTACAAGATGCATTATCAACATATTCAGGATTGCTTGAGCCCGCCCAAAGCCCGAGATCATTGAGCATTCAGTATGGGGAGACGAGACATGTGCTGTATGACATGGATAACGACCCTTACGAAACCCGGAATGTTGCCGACGATGTGCAAAATCAAGAGGTGCTGAAACAACATCAACTCGCCATGGATCGTTTCATGGCTTCATTGAAACCGCCGCAGTTTGATTTGGAGCCGCGAACAGGACCAAAGATTGCCAGGGATTGAAGATGCGCGAGGAAATTAGCTTTATTTTTTCGACGCGCATCCTAAGCAAGTTCGCATCACCAAATTTTGTTGTGAGGGAGGGAAGGAGAGCATGCGAGAGCCATGGAGCTTGGAATTGCGTCAATCAGGCGGACGAACGGTGTGGGAAGGACCCAGCATCCGCTTAAATGCAGGAATGGCGTTGGAGCTTGAGGATACGTCAGGCAAACGGGTTCAATTGAGAAGTGAAGCATGGCATTGGCAAAGTCGTCGAATTTCGGAGGATCAACGTACAATCGCAGATGTTTATCAGGCAGGTTCGTTGGAGATTGTGAGGGAGTGTGTTCACGATCCGTCGTGCCTCTCGGCATTTCGATTGCGTATGAGTGTCGCCAACCGCGGCGGGGCGCCGATTCGCTTGCATCGGTTCGCCCTGATTTTGGCGGAGGGAAGCGAAGCTTTGCGTGTAGGCGACTATAACGCAGGCGAATGGAGCTTTATGCGCAGCGGCAGGCAAAAGAATGATTTGCCGTCCGTCTGTGTGCTGGGCAGGTTTGACGGAGCCTACGCCGATTCGCTGGGCTCTTTGTCGGAGAAAGGTCGGCGCGATAATGATGAGACTGCGGTCGCTCGCGAAATTGTCAGCGATGAATTGAGCGTGATCGTCGGAGAGGAAGGCCGCGGCCCCGGTTCCGTCTTGATCGGTTTCCTGGACGGCCGTTCGTACTTGGCGGAATGTAGAATCAAGACGGATTCGCATGGCTTAAGGTTTGAAAGTCTGGAAGCCGCTTGTTTACTAGACGGCGTACTGCTGCAACCGGCTGAGTGGAGACAAGGGGAATGGCTGTTGTTAGACGGGCAAGAGCCGTTCAAGGCGATGGAGTCGTTCATTGAAGAGAAGGCCAAGGTTTTGCAATCGGAAGCTTCACCGCATCCGCCGACTGTCTTTTGCACGTGGTACTACTATGGCGATACGGTCAGTCAAGAGGACGTTGATGTCAATCTGAAGGCTATTGTTGATCGGCAAGTTCCGATCGATGTGTTCCAGATCGACGAAGGCTGGGAACGCAGGCTTGGCGACTGGGAACCGAATCACCGGTTTCCGGACGGGATGGAAGCGATCGCGGAGCGGATACGGGAAAACGGTTACCGCCCGGGAATTTGGACGGCTCCCTTTATAATCGAACCACGTCAGGAACTGCGCTATCACCGGCATGAGTGGCTGTTAAAAGATGAGCAAGGGCAGCCTGTGACGTTCTTCATGAACAATATGAACAATTTTGTTTTGGACGTGACGCATCCCGAAGTGCTGGAGTGGGTTGAAGCCTTGTACCGCAAATTGACTACATGGGGATATACGTATCATAAATTGGATTTCACCAGGGCGGTTGCGCCGGATTCGCCGGTTCGATACCACCGCCCCAATCTAACCCGCGCCGAAGCGTTCCGTCAAGGCGTTGCGGCTGTTCGCAGAGGCGTCGGCAGTGACGGGTATGTGCTTATTTGCGGCGGATTATATAGCCCTCCCGCCGGTTTGGTTGATGCCCACCGCACAGGCTCGGATGTGCGCAGCATGTGGTCGGAGCGCAAAGGCAGCCGCGGCAAAGTGGCCCCTTTCACGATCAAACAAAATGTTCTGCGCTATTGGATGGCCCCACTTTGGCACAACGACCCGGATGCGTTGATGGTACGCAGACAGAAGGAATCGATTCGCGCCCTTGATCTCAGCTTCGGCTTGTTGACGGACGATGAGGCGAGAGTGTCCGCTCTTAACCAATATATGGGCGGCGGCATGATTTGCTTCACCGAACCGATGTCGGAAATTGAACGGGACCGGCTCGGCTTGTTGCGTCACGTATCGCCGGCGCTCGGAAAGGCTGCGGTTCCCCGCGATATGTTGGTAGGGAAACGTTATGCGGAATGGTTCGATGTGGAGGTTGACTGCCGATCCAACGGCCTCGGGTTGTGGCACACGATCAGCACGATCAATTGGCAAGACGACTCCCGCCAGGTGACGATGACCTTGGATGAGCGTTTACTGGGCGATTTCGCCAAGCAATATGAAAGTTATGCTATAAGCGATTTTTGGAGCGGGCAGATTTGGCGTGGATTGACTTATGGCGAGACACTCGAGTTAGGCGAACTTGCCTCTCATGCTTGCCATCACCTCAAAGTGATTCCGGAACGGCCCGACGAGCCGAATGTGCTGTATACGAACGGCCATTTCTCCATGGGCGGACGGGAGTGCAAGCTGCTGTCAATGGCCGGAAATCAAGTAACCTTGCAGGTGGAATGGGTTTGGGATTATCCGTTTCGCGCTATACTGGCCGCCCCGCCGGGGCGAGTATGGGCTGAGAACCAGCCGGAAGGAGTGTGTTTATCGGAGGAACGCGGATTGTTGGAATGGTCGACCATGCAGAAAGCCGTGCAAAATTTGGTGTTCGAGCTTGATTGAAAGTCCATTTTAATGTGAAGGGGAACTTCTCAGTGAAAACTCGAAACATGTTATTTCTGTTTACCATCGTACTGATGCTTGTGGCTTTCGTCGGCTGTGGGGGAGGCAATGCGGGAAGCGATCAAGTTGCCGGCAATCAAGAAGGAAAACCCGCCGACAGCGATAAGTCGGCAACTCCGTCGGTGGATACCACGCCCGTCACCTTGAAGTGGTATCGGGGTACATCGGGCTTAACTGACCAGGATTTCGAGCAATTGGTCAATGTTCCGGTAAAGAAGAAGTATCCGAATATCTCCATCCAACGGATTACCCCGGGCGAAGGAACGAATATTGCCGATCTTGTAGCCGCAGGCGATATTCCTGATATTGTTGCTACCTGGAACGGTGGGTTCGGCAACTTTACCCAATTGGATCTGTTCGAAGATATTACGCCTTTGGCCAAAAAGTTTAACGTGGATTTGGGGAAGTTTGATCC
>JAJFMO010000197.1 GCA_020697475.1 Paenibacillaceae bacterium
TTATGGTCGATTTCGCTTTCACGATTGGATTCGGGAAGATTTTGGAAATTACCGGCGTCATATAGGTGAACGGAAATTCCAATTTCACGGTGACATAGTCTCCTGAATGGCGGGCCGTGTCCTCCGGCGATATCGTCACTTTCAGTTGGCTTGGATCGCCAAGAGTCACAAAGTTCTTAGCAAAAACAATGATTTGCGAATCGGTTTTGCCAAGTCCGCCCAGTCTCACGGTTTCTTGCGCCGCGTTATTCATTTGCATATAGGCATACATCAGTCGGCCGAAATCAAACATCCCGCATAGCAACAGCAGCAGCAGCGGGAGAATGACGGCAAACTCGATCATGGACTGCCCTTTTTCGTCACGGATCATACGAGACCCCATCCTTTAAGCCATAAACTTAACAACGCGCCTCCTGCAATCGCAACCCCATACGGAAAAGCCGCAGTGAAGGCGTCGTTGCCCACCGGAGATATTTTCACCCCATATCTTAGCAGCGCTGCCGAGAAAACAACCCGCTTCAATCTCTCGAAAACGCCTTTGCGCATCAGGAGGAGTGCCAGTGCGATCACACCGCCGATCAGAGCCATATAAACAGAGGTGAAGAGCACGAATGTTAGGCCTTTGAATGCTCCGACCATTGCGAGCAACTTCACGTCTCCGGCGCCCATTCCTCCTAACAGATATGGAATCAAAAGTATCCCGAATCCTGCCGCTAATCCAAACACCGCATCCACCAAGCCTGGAACCCCTTGAAACACGGTTTGCAGAATCAAACCCGCGATCGTTCCGGGAAAAGTGACGGCATTATAAATGGTGCGCGACTTCAGATCAGTGACAACACATACAGCGAGGATACCGAGCAATAAACTATCGACTGCAACCATGTCTGCCTCCAGGGAAGGTTTTGAAAAAAAAAAGGCCTGACGTTCGTCCGAACGCAAGACCCCTGAATTCTCCCCGCAAAGTGAAGCTGCTTCTTCGAAGCCTTTGCGGGGAGCCCCAAATCCAAGGGGGTCCGATGGCTTGTCCGACTTATGAGCCTGCGGTCGCATTCTGAACATCATTGTTGACTTTGTTGAACAGTGTAAGGATATTCCCCTTAAGAGCAAACAGGACAGCAACGACACCTACCGCGATCACGCCAAGAACCAGAGCATACTCTGTCATCCCTTGACCTTGCTCTTCCGTAAGAAGATCTTTCATTTTGTTCATCATGATATATTTTCCTCCTTATAATTACGGGTTGGCGACCGCATTGGAAACATCATTGTTCACTTTATTGAAGAGCGTAAGAATATTCCCCTTCAAAGCAAACAGGACAGCAACTACGCCTACAGCAATTACACCTAGCACCAAGCCGTACTCCGTCATTCCTTGACCTTGCTCTTCCACCAAAAGACCTTTGATTCTGTTTTTCATTCTGCGACACACTCCTTATTCGAGAAATTGGACCGTTTGCCCGACGGCCGTGCGGGTCCTGAGGATACAGCCTGCCGGAAGCTCCACTACCGAAGCGGTGTTCTTAATAGCAGCGCCGATGCGTCCGGGTGGCAAATGTTCTTGAAAACCTACAACGCGCGAGTGCGCATCCAGATGAAGAACATCGATCGCGTAACCCATCATGTAGGTATGTACGGAACGACATGGTTTAATGTGCAGTCCGGTTCCTTGAGACAGCTGTTGGGTAAACAGCAATCCCCTCAGCCTGCGAAAAAACGTATGCGCTTGCATGACCTTCATTGCAATCGTCTCGCCAGTATCTTGATTCACCAGCTTCAAGCTGCAGTCACCTCCTTCTGTTCCATATCAAAAACCCTATCTTTCCCGAAAGGGTATTCGCTGTATACAAACAGCGGAACAGACACGCCCTGTCTCTTTCGGCAACTGGCTGGCATTGCGCCGCATACATCGTATAACGCGTTAGCCCCTATAGTTTTGCGTCACCGGTTTTCACCGGTTTTGCTAATGTCGAGATTCCAGCCGCGGAGTGTTCCGCTCGGAATTCATGTTGACCCCCACATCATAGCTTCGATAAGCAAGTCTTAAAATCCGACTAATAGATTAATTTTTCGTAAAATAATGACAAGGACAGCAGTCACGTCGGCAGGAGGCTTTTTGGGGCATGTGATGCATGTTTTAGGCTTAAAGAGATGGTTTTCCCCGCCTTGAGATAGACTAAAACATTTTCACAATAAAAAACCCTACCTAGAGGCATAGGTAGAGTGGCTATCCCGGATTTGGGGCACTGAGGCTCGCGTTGCATAAAAATGCAAGGAAAATAGTGGGGCAATAGGGAACTATACTCACCTACACTGCACTTCAATTTCCTTAATTTCCCGCAATTTTTTTATCCGTTACATCCTTTTGCTTCAATTTAATGGGTATGAAATCCTTTTTTATGCTGCCATATCCATCGATTATTGTTCAGCAAAATATTTTGGCGACCGCTTTTTGGGCATAGGCACCCCCATCAATTCTTCTCAATCTGCTCCGTAACTACGTTCAACTTGCTGCCGTCGGAGACGACGAGGATATTGCCGACCAGGCCGGTGACGTAGGTTTGCATATCTTTCTTCGCGAGAAAAATGCTCAAGTTCTTGGTTCGGACCTTCGATTTACCTTGACTCACCACCGCCACCTTCGGATTGACCGCGTTCAGCAGCTCCTGCGGGTTCGTGATACCATGATGCGGCGCGTCGACGAAGTCGGCGTGCAGCCCTTCCTTGCCGTATTTCGCAATAACGTCATGCACCCGATCAGCCGGCATATCTCCGGTAAACAGGAAGCGATTGTTCTTGTATGTCATCATGACGACAAGAGAATGGCTGTTGACCTCGCCTTCGTTGAACGTTTTGTTCGCGCCGGGCAATTCCCCCTTTTTCGGATTCAAAATTTCGAACGACACCTCATTCCCCAGTTGAAAATGATCCCCTTCCTGCAAATACACGGGCTTGACCGATTTAGCTGTCAATGCGCTCATCAGCGCGTTGTAGTCGGAGTTTTTCTTGAACGGAATGTCCGGAGAGTAGAACGTTCCAATCTCCTTATTTTTCGCGACTGAGATGAAGCCACCCAAGTGGTCGGAGTGCGGATGTGTATTCAAGGCCACGTCGATCCGGTTGATACCCAACTTGTTCAAGTCCTTCAACAGCGTCGCGGAAAATTGAGGCACCCCGGAATCGAGCATCATCGTCTTGCCATCGGGCGTCTGGATCACCACGCAATCCCCCGACTTGTCGTCGGAAGCCCACGTCAAGTACCGCACGGTCAACTTCCCTTTATACAAACTATTGTCGAAAAAAGCACTTGCCGCAGCCGCAACGCCATTCCCCGAGACGTCCTGCTTGACCGCCTGGGAGACGGGTTCCGCCGGTCCGCATCCCGCAGCGGCCAGTGCGCACGCGAGCGACAGCGCGAGAATCCCCCAACGGACGCCTGGGCGGGCGTTTTGCCGAACTTTTTTACCAAAAATCAAAATTAGTGCACCTCCATCTTTCCATCATATTAGCACATAGGGGGGGCTGGCGCATTCGTCGTGCGGCGGATTGTTGGAGAAACGGATAACAAATCGTCCGATCGTGTAATGACTTGTGAAAGCGCCTGCACTACACTGAAGTGGAAGGAGGTGATCCGTCGCAACAGGCATAGATCCTAGAGAGAGATTGCAGATGGAGTGTGAGCTCATAAGAAACCGACTCAAATGAACAAAGGAGTGAATTTGTGTGAAAAGGCCGAAGACGCTTAAGTTGCCCGGTTCGTTGAAGTCGTTTGGTTCCGCTGCTTTGTCGTTCGTATTGTTGCTTTCATTGGCACTGTCCTTATCGTTCCCGGGACAAGTGCAAGCGTACGATCCTCCTTATTTCCCGCTTCCGCCGACCGTTCCCCACACCAACGCCCTCGGTCAAAAAGGGGTGATCGACGTCACCTTGTACGGAGCCTACACCGACAACACTCACGCCATTGCTACAACAGCCGCGATTCAAAACGCGGTGAACGACGGCTATGCCTACAATATGCCGGTTTATTTCCCCCCAGGCGATTATTTGGTGGACGATACGATCCAGATGATCATCCCTTACGATCAGACGGGCACTCCGGCATCTGATCGGTGGGGCAACGCATTGATCGGAGCGACGACCGGGACGAGTCGGCCGGTCATTCATTTGAAGGACAGCTCGTCAGGCTTCGATGGAACGACGGCAGGGAACGGCACCAACGGCATATTCAATACCCAGGAAGGCCCTGGGCTGCCTGCCGGCCAAGTGTATCACTTCAAGCCCGTCTTTTATTTCTGGGCGCAAAAATCGACCGATCCGACCGAACCGCAGCCGAACGTCAATTTCGACAATTCGATCCGCGGCATCGACTTCGACCTCGGCAACAACGCCGGAGCGGTGGCGATCTATCATCAAGGCTGCGAAGGCAGCTTTATCGAGGACGTGAAAATTACGGCCACGAACGCGTTCGCCGGGATTTTCAGCCTGATCGGCAGCGGTGGCAGCACCTCCGATCTTGAGGTGGACGGAGGGAAGTTCGGCATCTACGGCGAGGCGAGCCAGCCTGCTCCACAGATCACAGGCTTGAAACTGGAAAATCAGACGGTGAACGCGATCTTTTATTCCGGAAAGTCTCCGCTCACCATCGTCGGCTTCAAGATTACGAACGGCCCTAAGCCGGTCATTCGAGTCAATGTGACGACGGACAACGATCCGCCGGTCGGCAATCACGCCAGCAGCGGCAACTTGAGCCTGGTTGACGGCAGCATCAAGCTCAGCGCCTGGGACGCCAACGCGGCGATCATTCAGAACACCGACCGATCCGTTTTTCTGAAAGATGTATATGTGATGAATGCGGGGTATTTTATTAAAAACTCCGCTATTACGGGGGTGGATCAGAGCATAACATCGACCGACGGCAACGGCAAATGGGTGCGTATCGACGAGTACGCAGTCAGCAAGGATTATACCCCGGATACGATCTTTGTCGGCGGTACCGGGTATATTTCGGGATCGACTTTCCCGACCTCCGGCCCTTACTACGTTGCCAACCAGACGCTGCCGACCGATCTGCGGGAACGCCATCTGTGGGCGGACAGCGAGAAGTTTGCGGCGTTCGACCAGACCGGTGTGATCAATGTGGAAGATTACGGCGCGAAAGGGGACGGTACGACCGACAACACGACGGCCATCCAGAACGCGATCGATTCTTCGGCCGATGCGAAAATTTTCTTCCCCAAAGGCACGTATTTGATCTCCGACAAGCTTGTGTTGAAGCAAAATACCCAGCTGTTCGGCGTTTCGCAAGTATCCACTCGCATCAAGGTCGACCCGAATGCGAACGATCCGAGTGTGGAAACACCGATGATCCAGTCGTATGACGGCACCGACGGGGCGAACGTGCTGTCCAATCTCAAGCTGATTCTGCCTTCAAGTCTGAATTTTTATGCCATCGATTGGAAATCCGGACAAAACTCGATCGTCCGTGACGTCTGGATTCGGCCGATCTCTCCGCAGGACAGCAGCGTCGCGATGACCTGGGTGAAGATCAGCGGCAACGGTGGCGGCAGGTGGTACAACTTGTTGAGAATCGGCACGGAAGGGCCGGTTAACGCCAATTTCCGGGAACTGACGGTCAACAGTACTTCGCAGCCGCTCTTGTTCTATATGTACCATGCGCAGTATGGGAAGACGATGCACAACCCGCAAGACGAGATCACCGACAGTTCCAACTTCTCGCTGTTCTCGGCGAAGTTCGAGCGGGTGACCAACAACGACGCCAATGCGTTCTCTGCCGCAATCCAGATTAACAATTGCGACAATTTCAACATTATCGGCAACTCCGGGGTGTTGGAGCCGCTCTTGGGCGGGACGCTTCCGGACAACGCGATCCTTTACCTGAACAGCCTGCATGGAACGAGCGGCAACAATACGAATTTCACCATTGCGAACATGGGCAAAAATAACGGCGGCAACAACGACGGCTGGAACTACATCGAATCATGGCGCGACGGCACGATGCACAACATCGAGGGAGACAACATCGCCACCTTGTTCAAGCGAGGCACGTCGACGGTTGCAACTCCGTAAGCGAAGGCAGGCCGCTTCCCCGTTGGGGAGGCGGCCTTTTTCAATTGGGGTAAACTTGGGTGCCAGCCTCAGGGTCGGTCACTGTACCCCCAATTTTCGGACCGCCAGTGTCCTCACATTAGCGGCGTGCGCTCTCCTGACCGCCTGACTATCGCGGTTTCGTCGTCCACCTTCCGACGGTGCCCCCGTGGCTTCCGCTCACCTTCCTATGGAGCCCCCGTGGCCGCCGCCTAACGATACCACCCAAGGCTGCCACCCACCTTCCTATGGAGCTCCCCGCGAGGTTGCCCCCAGTTATTGCCCATCTCCCGACGTTGCTCTCCTAACGGCCACCACGGCAGCTTAGACTGCGAATGCGGCCTTTTTATTGCTGTAACAGCCACCACGGCGCCTTAGAAGGGAGGAGAGACCCCATAAACGCCAAATTGTCCTCCTAAGCTGCGCCTATGTCCGTTACACGCCAATTCCGTCCTTTTACCCCTCCTAAGCTGCACCTATGAGGCTGTCGATTAACTGTGGTTATGTTTTCGGGAAGATATTTTCGAAGCTAACCACGCACTTCTCTCTAATGGACCTACGAGCCTCTAATTTGCGGTAAAAGACGTGTCTCGATTTTTAACGGACCCAGATACCGTTAATAACCGGAAAAACGACCGGATTAGACCGATCTGGCTTGATTAGCGTCACCATAGTCCGTTAAATTCTTAATCTCGGTAATTCCCGTTAATTAGCGGCTCTACGGTCCGTTAAAACT